>CAMWTL010000219.1 GCA_947177145.1 uncultured Porphyromonadaceae bacterium | reverse complement strand
CGATCTGACCGGTGAAGAGATCTTCAGCCGCACGTCCGCCAAGCATACCGCACATCGTGTCGAGCAATGCCTGAGTAGGAATAATCTGACGGGCTTCGGGAGCATACCAGGCTGCGCCGAGTGCGCGTCCGCGTGGTACGATTGTCACCTTCACAAGGGGATTACCATATTGTGTAACCCAGCTGATGGTAGCGTGTCCCGCCTCGTGGGTGGCGATAGAGAACTTCTCCTCGTCAGTGATGATGCGTGAGCGCTTTTCAAGACCGCCTACGATACGGTCGATGGCAGCCATAAAGTCGTTCCAATCAACAGACGGCTTATTATTACGGGCAGCGATGAGAGCCGCCTCATTACAAACATTGGCAATGTCTGCTCCGGAGAAACCCTGTGTCTGGCGTGCCAACTGCTCGATGTCAAGCTTACTGTTGACTTTCAGATTGCGCAGATGGACATTGAAAATCTCCATACGGTCGGTAAGCTCCGGAAGGTCAACATAGATCTGACGGTCAAAACGTCCCGGACGCAGAAGAGCCTTATCGAGCATATCAGCACGGTTGGTGGCTGCGAGGATAATCACACCGTTGTTTGAGCCGAAACCGTCCATCTCGGTAAGCATCTGGTTGAGGGTGTTCTCACGCTCGTCGTTGGAGCCCATATTGGGATTCTTTCCACGTGCGCGTCCCACGGCATCAATCTCATCAATAAACACGATACATGGAGCTTTATCTTTAGCCTGTTTGAAAAGGTCGCGCACACGTGCGGCACCCACACCCACAAACATCTCAACGAAGTCGGAACCCGACATGGAGAGGAAAGGAACGTTTGCCTCACCAGCCACAGCTTTGGCAAGAAGGGTCTTACCTGTACCCGGAGGGCCAACGAGAAGAGCACCCTTAGGGATTTTAGCACCGAGTTCAGTATATCGCTGCGGATTCTTAAGGAACTCCACAATCTCCTCGATCTCAACTTTAGCCTCGGCAAGCCCGGCTACATCTTTAAAAGTGACTGTGTTGCCATTATCCTTATCGAAAACAGTGGCACGTGATTTACCGACATTGAAGATGCCTCCGCCCCCGGCTCCACCATTCATTCGCTTCGACATATAGACCATAAAGATGACGAGAAGAAGGATGGGTCCGAAATACCAGAAAAGCTTCATCAGGTCGGAGCCTTTCTCATAAGTGACTTCAATGGGCTGTTTTCCTTCTGCCTGCAATTGGGAATTCCAGGCATCTATTTTTTCCTGGATCTTATCGGAAGAGGGGATAGTGGTCTTAATTTTCTTATCGCCGTCAAATGTATCGGATGTGTCGAAACGATGTTTCTTGGCTCCTGCCTCATTGACGAAACCTTCCGCGACGCCGGTTTCAGAAAAGACAAGGATCTTATCAACATCGCCGGCAAGGGCGGCTTTCTCAAAATCTGTCCAGTTCACCTCTTTTGTTTGGGAAGCATCCTGGAAATAGAAAAGTGCAAAAAGGGAAATCGTAATGATAGCATACATCCAATACATATTGAATAATGGCTTCTTACTTTGATTCCCGTTTTTCTGGGGACGAGGGTATTTCATCATAGGATAAGGTAAATTTCTAATAAGTATGACTAATCGAGGTCTTCAATATTATTGATGGGAGCATCGTTCCATAAAGATTCAAGACTGTAAAATTCTCTATACTGAGGTAAAAAGACATGCACCATTATATGACCATAATCAATAATAATCCATTGGGAATTACGGTAGCCGTCGTAGTTGACCGGCTTGACTCCACAATCTTCAAAGACCTTATCACGAACGGAATCAGCGATTGCGCTCACTTGTGAAGTGCTGTTGCCTTGGCAGATGACGAGTTGCCCGGTAGAGGCAGCCTCAATGCCTGAAAGGTCAATAATGGAAATCTTTTTTCCTTTTTTATCAGTTATCGCCTCAACGATATGAGACGTGATGTCGTTTATGTTTTGCATCATGCAGCAATATGTGGGTGGGGATTGCAAGGGTCTGAAACATTCAAACCACATGAAAATATAACAAATTATGAGCCAAAAAATATCTTAAAAATTTAAGAAGACTTAAATTTTCAAGAAAAAATCTATCATTATCAAAAGATGAATAATAGAGGGATAGCTTTTTTGAGCCTTATTTGCCAATTTCGCGCAAAATTACAAAAAAATTATGACTTTTCAATGAAAAATAGGGCGCAACATCGTGAGGTGACCCCTAAAAGTTTTTGGTTAGGCTTTTAGGGGTCACCTCAAAATATAATAAGGTCAAAAAAATCCTTTATCTGCCGTAGCGCATTTCAATCACATCCCAGTCAACGATATCCCAGAGACGGTGCAGGTATTCGGCACGCAGGTTCTGGTAATCGAGATAATAGGCATGTTCCCATACGTCGAAGGTCATGATCGGCTGCAGACCCTCTGTGAGGGGATTGCCGGCGTTGCCGCTCTGCTGGATGAAAAGCTTGCCATCAGAATCGGCTGCAAGCCATACCCAGCCTGAGCCGAACAGGGTAGCGCCTGCCTCCTCAAATTTCTTCTTAAATTCGTCGAGGCTTCCAAACTGCTCATCAATCTGCTTGCGCAATGCACCTGACGGTTCCTTGATTCCATCTGGTGAGAACTGGAAGAAATAGAAGATATGATTCCACGCCTGCGAAGCGTTGTTGAAGAGTTTGCCGTCGCTTTTTACGATAATATCCTCAAGCGCCATATCGGCATACTCTGTGCCTTCGATAAGTTTGTTAAGGGTGTCGATATAGGCTTTCTCATGCTTTCCATAATGGAATTCAATGGTAGTCGGGGAGATGACAGGCATAAGCGCGTCGGGCGCATATGGAAGTTTGGGCTGAGTGAATTTCATAATATTTCTATGAGTGTTTATATTAATACTAAAGATGGTTGCTGAATTAATTTGCCGATTCCGGTTCGGGGAGCACCTTGATAAACTTTTCAGTCTCTTTCACCATATCGTCGGCGAAAGCGATTGCATCGCTCACCCCGATGCCATTGATTCCGGCATCTACAAGAGCAGCCACATCCTCTAATTTAATACCGCCGATGGCAACGTGCGGAATGTTGACTTCCTGCTTCTCCATCTCGTTGCAGATGTCGCGGATACCTTCAATGCCAAGAGGCTTTTTATCGGGATTCTCATCATCGTCTCTAAAGGGGAGAAGGCCATAGTAATCTATGTCGAGGGCAGAAACCTTCAACACGTCTGCCATGGATGAGGCAGCTACGCCGATCACGGCTGCCGGACCGAGAGTCATACGCGCCTGGCTACACGGAGCATCTCCCTCTTTAAGGAATACACCCCCCACATTAAGCTCTTTTGCAAGGTCTACACGGCTCTCAAGAAGCAAGAATGCCTTCACTTTCAGACATAAAGGCAATACGCCCTCAACTATTGTGCGCACCTCATCGTCTTTAAGACCGGCAGTGGTGATCTGAATCCAACGGCAGCCGCCATCGAGCACTGCTTTCACCTGGTCAATGACCGGGGTCTTACATTTATTATTGGTTATATATTGAAGCATATTGTTTACTTTTTAATAATCACACAAAATCAATTCTGTCAAATTCTGACAACTCGCGAAGTTTCCACTGGTCGCGGGGCACCATCAGATCATTGAGGCTCACTGAAACTGCCGAGTCTTTAATGCCGAGTTGGTTAAGCACGTCGTAGAGTGTCTTATAGTCGGATGATAGAATCTCCGGTTGTTCGTTGATGTATACTGTCATATTGGAGTGTTTTTATTATTACAACAAAAAATCAGGGTTAACAGTTTCATTGTTTTTGATTTTCTTCAGGCAGGTCGGCGGCAATTATCTCGCGACACTGGGAGAGGAGCTGCTTAGTGTTGAATCCCTTTTCACCGGGGAAGATGGGTTTGTGGATTGTCAACGTGATAGTGCAGGGGGTGATGTTGTAGGTGTAACGGGGCATGGCCTTGAAGCTGCCGTCAATGGATATGGGCACAACAGGAAGGTTAAACTCCGAGGCAAGAAGGAAGGCACCTCTCTTGAAGGGGATCATCTTGCCGTCCCAGGTACGGCTCCCTTCCGGGAAAATCACAAGCGACATGCCGTCTCTCAATTTCTCTTCAGCTTCGGAGATTGTCTCCTTGATCGACCGGATGTTGGAATCATCCACAAAGACATGTCCGGCACGTTTACAGGCAGGTCCGACCATAAAGATTTTCTCAAGCTCCTTTTTCATCAGCCATTTGAAATTATGGTTGAGATAGCCGTAGATAGACCATATATCGTAGGCACCCTGATGGTTTGCCACAAAAATGTAGGAAGTATTCTTGTCAATATTTTCGCGACCCACCACCTTTACCTTCACAAAAGAGAGCCAACAGACAAAACGTG
>CAMWTL010000218.1 GCA_947177145.1 uncultured Porphyromonadaceae bacterium | reverse complement strand
CTGAGACGTGAAATCAGGTCGACATAAGTTTCGGTGCCGTTGATTTTACGGTTGCCGCGACCATCCTGCCAAGTGACGAGGGGGGAGACGGCTTTGCCATTTTCGTCGATGTAAAGCATACCGTGCATCTGTCCGGTCACTCCGATAGCACCGATCTCTTTTCCACTGTTTATGAATCGTAACAGGATACTCTCGACAATCTCATAGATTCTCTCCGGATTCTGTAGCCGTTCATCGAGTTCTTTGCTTGAGAGAATGGAGTCATTGTTTATTGTTACGCTCTCTGTATGTGATGTCACTGCGTCATAAAGTACTCCACATACGGAAGTAGTGCCTATATCTATACCTATATAATACATACGCGCTGAGATTCTTTTATTTATATACTTCCGGCAAAACTTTTAGAGTGTATTTCGATCTTGTATTTTTACCGGTTTTATGCTTAACTTACCTACAATTTCTGAGCGGGACAATCATTGTCGCTCTACCTAAATAACAATCAGGTCAGGCAATCGGTTTATGTATCATTCGTTAGTAGCATATGTAATTGTTAGCTCCGTTTATTCGTTTGATTTGGAAATGGCAACCTTCATCAAGAAGGCGTTCTGTGATCTCTTTGAAACATTCACGGGTCTGAGCTAATGAGGGTCTTTCTATATCATCCCAATCATCCATATGGCAAGATATGAAGGAGGGAAGCTTTAGAGTACGGACCTTTAATCTCCGGGCTAAACGGAGCGTTTCATCTGTGCTCAGCTTAGCGAATGTGCAACAATTGTACTGGGACTCGTCGGTATCAGTGTGTTCAATGCTTACAATTAATTGAAGGTCTCGGTTGATGCCCACGTGTATCTCATTAAAAACAGGTATTTCGTCGTCGGACCACATAACAGTGGTATCAACCACATTATTCTTTGATATGTGCTTCGTCACCATTTAAAAGGGTATATGGGTCACTATAAGGAGGTTTAGATATATAGAAGAAGATAGGGTGCCAATTGACAGTACGGCACACTATCTTCGGTTGTATGAAGGATTCAGGCGATAAAGCCGATTCGGTTGTGGGAAGGAGTTACATCCATTCGGGAGTTCAGAATATCCTCTGCCTCAATGAGCGACAATGCTTTTGGTGTTTTACAGCCGTCGGAGGTGACACGCACAGCCATTGTAGGCAGTATCTCTGTCTGAATGATATTGATAACGTGCCGTGCATTACCAAATTTCTTATCCTTTTGGGAGTAGTCGATAGAGAGGCGCGACTTCAGTTTGTTATGAGCCTCCTCGGTCAACTCATACTTATGCTTAGAGAGATATCGCTCGGCTATCTCCATCAGTTCCGACTCATTGAAATCCTCAAAGTTATATATGTTGGCTTCCGGGATACGTGACTTGAACCCGGGGTTGATGTCAAACATACGTTTCATTTCGTCGGGATAACCGGCGAGTATCAGCATCCAATCGCGTTTTGACTCGTCAGCCAGAGCAGTCATAAGAGCTTCTATCACAAACTTACCCGGATCTCGTGGATCATTAGGTTGGCAAAGCTGATATGCCTCGTCAATCAGGAGTATGCCGCCTTGTGCCTCCTCAATAGCATTAAGGGTATTGGTTTCCTCATTACTATAGTTAGGACCTAAAAGGGTGGCGCGTTCTCTTATCACCAAATGTCCTTTAGAAAGCACACCTACATCCGCAAGCATCTGTCCCAACATCTTTGCGACGGTTGTCTTTCCTGTGCCCGGTGAGCCGAGAAACATTGAATGGAGTGGGGTGGAAGCTATCGGAAGACCGTTGATACTGCGGAGTAGATTGAAGTTAACCAGTCGTTCGTAGACAGCAAGCTTTTCCTTTACTTCTCTAAGCCCCACCAAGCCACTCAGGGCTTCTGTAAGTTTGTTATATTTATCGGTAGTCGGTTTGTCGGCTTTAGATTTCTCTTCAGATTCGGGCATAGCTACTGAATTGTCGGTAGTCTTTTCGGTAGAAGCTTTGTCATCATCTTCTTTTGTTAAGGTAGATGGTTTGTCATCATCATCTTCTGATATAGTAGAAGTTGTGGTTTCATTATTATCTTCTGACTCAGTAGATGGTGTGGTTTCATCACCTTCGTCTGATACAGTAGACGGGTCGAAGTCATCCATACCAATTTCTGTGGCGATGAACTTATTGAGTAATTGATCAAGTTCTTCATCATCAATTTCCGCTTCTTCCGGCTCTTGGATGTCGGTAGCAAAGTAGCTTTGGAATCTGTCTACAGCTGCTTTGAGCGAGTATTCTTCAAGGCATGCTAATTCATCACCTTCCCAGAAATTGTATTCCCAAGGACCTTGGGTGGAGAATACAAATCCTGCCACCGGATAATCCATACAGAGGATTTCGGCATAGCAGATACCTTTTGTAGAGGGTGTGGCGAGGAACGGTTTTGCTACGAAGTATTCGTTGAAGAAGGAGTCGCAACATTCCGGCACGAAGAATCCATCATCGATCGATCCGTCAGGGTAATAGATACGTATTTCCATCTCCGGCATAATCGCGGGCATTTCCTTAAACTGTGGTTTGAGGAAGAACCGTACCCTGTTATAAGAATAGTCTCTTGCCTCAACCGATTTGAAGAGCTGATACTCATTGTCGGGAGAAATGCCTCCCTTTTCCACCTTATACCAGCTAGCAGGATGGTTGCCGCATGCCTGCTCGTCGAACAGATTGAAAACCTTTTCGCCAAGTATATGTTTTGTTGAGTCATCGCGAACAATCACCTTATATGAATGTTCGACATTGATGTCGGAATACGCGAATGGTATATCAACGCGACGCTTATCAATAAAGTAATCCTTGGGGATGTTGATGCGGACATTTACATTATCCAATACACAATTGGCAGTGATGTCGAGGAGAAAGACAGTGACGGTACGGCGTATGCCTTTTGATTCATCAGAATAAAGGTATCGCTCATTGTGGAATGTCATCAGAACAGCCAAAGCCTTCTGGGTGTAGTTTATCGAGAAGTCGTGACGGTTGTCAAACAGCTCGACAGCGGGAAATTTATTTGCAAATACGCTTCTTGTATCGTAGGGGGTAACCTGAAGTGAAGCGAGAACGAGTGATTTATTTGGATATTTCATATTATATACAGTTTTTAGTGATGAGGTTTTGTGTTGCCTCATCTGGGTTTAACAATTCAATTTCATTTGTCTGCTCAGAAGGCCTACCTTGTGAGCAGCTACCAACATGTCAAAGGTCTCCCCGCCGGAAACCATAAGGATACGTCAAGGCGCACCATAGGCTACCGGTGGTTGCTACGAGTTAGAAAAATGTTGGTGTGAATCTATGCGCACCACATCTTTGCAGCTCCCGGTGGAGCGGCACAACCAAAAGGAATGGTAATTTGATGCAGATGCTTCATAGTTGAAAATGAAGTGTTTAAAACTGTATATAATAGTTTGGAGAGTGTAGAGACAAGTGCTTCAAATGAAGCCTACTACACTTTATGGTGCAAATTTAGCAATTTCTTTTTGTATTTCCAAATAAATGTTGCCATTTTTTTGAAAATGTGTAAAATTTTTCAGTTATTAGAAACGGTATATGCAACCCTTAAAACTCTATAGTGATAGAATCTATGGCTAAGATAACTGTTAAAGACACTGAAGTTAATATTGCCAAAGTTAGTGGTGAGTGAGGGCGTAATGTTGGTAGCGGTTCGGCATAATCCAAACAAGCTTGGTTCAACGAACGACGGGGATTTTACTTTTCAGTCCAAGTCACTGTGTACGTTATTGGATTAGAGAAAGCGGAATTTGTAAAGAGCGTTTCTGTGTACTTACTTATTCGAGCATTTTCAAATTCATAAGAATACTGTAGGGAAAGATATAAATTAGCGTTATTGTCAAATGACGAAACGGATTTAACTAAATTGACTGAATTAAGTCCAAAGACACCTTGCATATAAAGTGGCAGATGGTGTGCATTATTTATCACCATAGGAATAATGATGGGATAAGAAATCTTATCCTCTGAATATTCGTATTTGGTTGATTGATACAAAGTAGCTTTACCTTGATAATCCTGAAACTCTTTGAGGTTCCCGTTTTCCCATATCAAATAATTCATCCACCTTAAAGCATTATCCCAAGCATTATCTTTTATGTCGTCGCCGATGCCAACAACCTCTAAGTGCTCAATGGTATTAAGGTGATTAGTCGGGTGATAGTCAAATATAAGGCGATAGGTTTTTCGGAGTTCAGGGTTGCCATCAACCGAAGAGATGAATGTCCCTTCAGATTGTGAGGCTCTGCCATTCTTCAGTTGAATGGTTTCCTCAAAAACACGTTGCTGGTTAAGCCACAATTCTTTCGCTGTTACTTTAATTGTGTTCTCGT
>CAMWTL010000217.1 GCA_947177145.1 uncultured Porphyromonadaceae bacterium | reverse complement strand
TCATTGTGAGCAGTTGGAATGTGGCAGACCTTGACAATATGAATCTCCCGCCTTGCCATAGTCTTTTCCAATTTTATGTAAATGACGGCAAACTCTCCTTGCAGCTCTATCAGCGTAGCGGCGACTGTTTCCTTGGCGTACCTTTTAATATTGCCAGCTATGCTCTGCTGACAATGATGGTAGCGCAGGTATGCGGACTCCAACCCGGTGAATTTATCCACACCTTAGGCGATGCCCACATCTACCTTAACCACTTAGAGCAGGTAAAGACACAATTAAGCCGCGAACCGCGTCCGTTACCCATAATGAAGCTCAACCCCGAAGTTAAAGACATCTTCAGCTTCCGCTACGAAGACTTCACCCTCGAAGACTACGATCCTCACCCCGCCATCAAAGGTCAAGTCAGCGTATAAACTAATCAGTGTATAATTATGAGTCTATACCTCCATCATCATACGATTTCTATTTGTTTTACTTTCCTTTGTTGCCTATGCACATGGTTATGTGGGCACGCTGATGACAATGTTATTGCTGTGGAGGAAAAAGTGACTTATGCTCTACAAGCAGATAAAGAGACCTTGATAGGGGTAAAGAAGGTGTCTGAAATCACATATACATCTCTTCGGACTGATGATAAGGTTATAGCTACTGAGATGTTTGGTGAACATGTGTCAATAGACAAGGCATCGGCTCCGGGGGCAAAACCTTACTATCGCTCTTGGGAAAGTGGCGATCTCTTCCATACAGGTTCGAGAATATGTATAATGGATGTGCCTCTTCCAAAAGGAAAACCGGTGAAAGTAAATTTCGCCTCCACTGTAAAGTGGCCTCAACAGTTTTGTAAGGTTTATCTTTGTTCCCCTTATTTTACTCAGAGTTCTACAATAAGTATAATCATACCCTCCAATCTTGCTTCACGTTATGCGATAAAACCCTACCGATTGCCGGACACAATGAAGCTGGAAAGATGTATAGAGAAAAATGGGGATGTGGTATATAGCGTAACTACCACCAATCGTTATCCTGTACGATATGAATCGGGCGCACCGTCATTGTCAATAGATTGTCCGCAATTGATAATCACGGGGCATTTCACCGATGTAGACGACTTATATTCATATATGAGTAGTTTTACAAAGGATGATACGTCTGCAGATGACAAGAATGTTGTGGAACTCAGTAGACGTCTTACTTCAGGTTGCTCTACACCCTTGGCTATGATTGATTCGGTGGCTGCCTGGGTGAGACAGAATATCCGCTATGTGGCAATTGAAAACGGAGAGTATGCCCTACGTCCCGCTTCTCCCTCAGAAGTGCTTGATCGGAGATATGGGGATTGCAAGGGTAGTGCCAACCTTATCAAAGCTCTCCTTCGTAACGCCGGACTTGACACGCGCCTTGTATGGGTGGGTACTAACGATGAAGTATCGACCGGCTGGGAGGACAATCCCTCCCTTATGTCGGGTAATCATCAGATAGCCTGTGCTATTCTACCGGATACTATCGTATACATAGACGGCACAGTTACTTGGGCTCCTGACGGCTATATTCCTACAGCAATCAGGAATACGAAGGTGTTGGTGGAAGATGGTGAGAGGTGTAGGATTGAGAGAATGCCGGGTGTCTCACGCGAAAGAGACGAGGAGAAGCTTCAAGCTCGGTTCGCGGTTAAAGGAAATGACCTTGTCGGTGTTCTGTCTCGTACATACACCGGTGCCGATCGAGCCGGTGTAGTAGCTACTTGGGCTACTCTTGATGTACCCGACAAGGCTACTTTTCTTGAACGTCTGCTCACTTATCCAAAGAAAAATCAGAGCGCAGCGAATCCTCGTCTTGAATTGAAGAATGCTTCCGCACCGGAATGTAGGATAGTGTCAGAAGCTGTCATCGATAAGCAAGGAGCGCGGAGCATCGGTGACAAACTTTATGTGGCTTTACTACCCTTCCGTATGATAGGACTTGAGACGCTGCCCCTGCGAGAGCGAACTCGAGGATTAGCCCCACGTCCCGACGCTTATTATAGGGCTGAGGTGGGATTAGAGCTTCCTGAAGGTTATGAAGTGGAGCAGCTTCCTGATAGCGCCACGATAAGTAGCGAGTGGTTTTCAGGTGAAGTGGCTTATGATCTCAGAGAATCGGAAATTGTATGTACTGCATTCCTGAAATCCGGCCATGACGGGGTGGCATTTGATAATCTTGAGGCTTATAACGAAGTGATAAAGAGAATTAACAGAATTTCCAATAACCAAATTATACTACGCCGCCATGAAAACTAATTTAATTATTTTTTTATTAATGCTTTTAGGCAGCAGTGGATATGCCTTGGGGGCATCCGATCTCAAATTTAATAAAAAGGCATCCGATAAAGTATGGAACATCCGGAATGATATGTTTGACGCTGCGACGGACATTCCCGATTCGCTGCGCCAAGGTGCCTCGGCAGTATTTATAGCCGATTATTATAACGTCAGTGCCGACAGGGAATATTACTCAACGCCTCAATCCACTACTAATAGGACACGTAGGGTACGTTGGAACCGTCGTATGGTGAAATTGTTTGATACAAAGGCTATCGAGGACTTTTCTGAACATGAGTTCGGCAACCGTGTGCGTCTTGCCGTCGATTGGTTTACTTTCGGAGGGTCAGACAATGCTTTCGGGGCACGTATACATAAGCCTGACGGGAGAGTGGAAGAGGTAGATATGAAGGAGTCTATAGCCGTTTTGGAAGGTAAGAAGGGTAAGGAAAAAGATGCTATTAGTCGTAAGATTGCCATTCCGGGATTGGAGCCGGGTGATGTATTGGAATACTTTACCTACACAGAGGAATGGCTTGACGATTTGGATCTGCCGGACGTCCAGATAATACCCTTTGACGATTACCCTGTGGCGCGTTTGGTTGTGGAAGGGGAATTTTCTCCGGAACTGACTGTAGAATATCGCACATATAATGGTTTCCATGACCTCCAAGGGGGAAGCAATAATAAAGGGCGAAATTTTATCACTATAGAGTTGACAGATATAGGCACCCTTACAGATAAACAATACATAACCAGTAACAGGCAGTTGCCGTTCTTACGATTGAGCACCCTTAATAACACTTCCGCTTACCGTTACTATCCTCGTTCATTACGGCGTGGAGGTTTGTATGGGAATCTTCCTGCAGGTTCTATTTACCGTGATATAAAGAATGCGCTTAAGCAGGTGACTTATGACGATGTGCTTGTAAAGAAGGTGAAAAAGATTGTAGGTGACTATCGCAAACTTCATCCGGAAACTGTGGGTCACGATTTGATTGACGTTTATTGGCTTGCCGGAGAATATGTCAATGCCACTGATGAGAAGTGCGGGTTTTCAGATTATGGATTAGCGGTAATGATGTCGGATCTTGTCAATAAAGCCGGGATTTCCGATAAAGATGCAACGGTGGGCTTTTTGAACTCTCGTCGGAGTGTCCCCACAAAGGAGATTATGTCATGGCGTCAGCCTGATTTTGGCATGCTCTTAGGCGACACGCTCTATATGGAAACCGGGCAAAACTTCTGTGTCCCCGGAGAGTTGCCCGGTATCTATCATGGAGAGGAGGGAGGCACTTTTTCAGGTGACCGAAAGATGTTTTCTGATAATCAGTCTCCTAAGGTTTTTAAGATGCCTACCTCTAAAAGCCATGAAAATAAACTCGATGTGATGAGTACAGTGACTCTGGATGTTGACGATAACAAAGCAGTTGTCAAGTTTAATATCAACTCTACCGGAGCATCAAAATATATGACAGCGCCCCTTACCGATCATCAGGAATGGGTATCTGTAGTAGAAGATTTTTTGGGTATCCCTGATAAGCAGCGTTATCAGGATAAGACATATGATGCCGAGGCACGGAAGGCTTCATTTAAGGAAACGGCAGACGCGCTGGTTAAGAGTTGTGTAAATCCGGATGCTGAAGATGTCACTTTGGCGATTGAGCAACGCGGCATTATCCCCGGGGCACCGGAAGTGAAGTTGAGTGGGACTGCCATAGTAGAAGACTGTCTGTCGGATGCCGGAAATGAGCTTCTCTTTAACATTGGTAAATTTGTAGGCAACAATGTTCGTATTGATGGTAGTCAACGTGAGCGGCAGTTGGATGTGTATTTCTCTTATCCACACCAGTTTAGTTATGACCTTATATTTGATATACCATCAGGTTTTGCTGTTGATAAACAATCATTGGATAATCTTCAAATCAATGTAAATAATAAATATGGGTTATACCATGCCACCGCTTCACTCAATGACAATGACCAACTGGAGCTGCATATACGTGAGCGGTATAAGACACTTGTAGTGCAGGTGGACCATTGGGCGGAGAAATTAGAGATATTCGATGCCTCATCAATGTAT
>CAMWTL010000216.1 GCA_947177145.1 uncultured Porphyromonadaceae bacterium | reverse complement strand
AGCTCGCACAGCAGACAGGCTGCACCGCAACAGTCTCCTGTATATCCTCCGATCTTATGCCGCATATATACTATCAACAAACATATGACCAAAATAGGCGCAAATATCGATATTGTCAAGCATACATCAAGGCATGCCAATAGACATGTCGGCAATAATCCTGATATAATCACGATCAAAAACTGCCATATCTTCATACGCTCATAACAGATTCTGTTTTTTGCTCCTTCCGGTCTGGAATAGGGTAGAAGGTTGACGATCTGGGCAGCGCAGGCTTTGGCAAAGGCATCAGATGCGAAGATACCGGCGACAGCTATTTCGAGGGGAAGAGACACAACGATCGAAACATACCAAAGATAGTAGAATATCAATCCGATCACGCCGTAAGTCCCTATGTGGGAATCCTTCATTATGGCGAGTATACGGTCCTTGGTGGTCCCTCCTCCAAATCCGTCGCAGAAATCAGCAAGTCCATCTTCATGGAGTGCACCGGTAAGAAGTGTCCTTCCTGTAATGGCGATTACAACAGCCGGCAGCATCTGAAACACTTGGGCGGCAAGCCATAAAAGCAAGGCTGTGAGGCCCCCCGTCACCCAGCCTGTCAATGGCCAGAAGACCACTGCCGATGAATAGTATTCCTGAGGAATCTCAGTCCATTTCCATACCGGTATGCGAGTGAAGAAGGTCAGAGCCGCTGCTATACGTTTCATCAGAAATATTTGGTTACATTGACAGACTGGAAGCTGTCCATTCTGTTGATCATCCTTACTGCTGAGTCTATGATAGGATAGGCGCATACCGCTCCCGACCCTTCTCCGAGACGAAGGTCAAGGTGCAGCAGAGCATTTACACCCATCGCCTCAAGCATCAGCTTATGGCCGCTCTCGTCACCCTGATGTCCGAAAATGGCATAATCCATTATGGCGGGATACAACTTCAAGGCAGCGAGCATCACGCTTGTCATGATAAATCCGTCTACGATTATAATCATCCCGAGTTCCGCAGCCTGTAGCATTCCTCCCAATGCCATGGCCATCTCATATCCTCCAAACCAGGCTATCTTTGATTCGGCTTTGTCATCACCCTTGTAATTGGCAACCGCGTTTGCTAAAACCTCATACTTATGTTGGACTCCTTTGTTGTCGAGTCCTGCCCCCGCCCCGATACATTTCTTCAAGTCTATGCCCGTGAACAAGTGCATCCACACCGCCGACGGAGATGTGTTTCCGCTCCCCATCTCTCCAAAACTTATCACATTGCATCCTTCCTCATATATATCCCTTACAATCTTGGCGCCTCTCTCGATGCAAAGGTCGAGTTCATCAGCTGTCATGGCGGCTTCGTGAAGGAAATTACGTGTACCCTTCCGGACTTTCATGTCTATTATTCCATGTCCGGCAGGAATATCATAATCGACACCTGCATCCACAAGCACGAGCTTAAAACCATGTTGCTCGCAGAGAAAGTTGATACCGGCTCCCCCTTTCGAGAAATGGCTTAATTGTTGCCACGTCACTTCTTTTGGAGATACGCTCACGCCTTCCTCAAGGATACCGTGATCCGCAGCAAACAATACGTTGTGAGGGCTGTGCAGTTCCGGACTTAGGGTGTGCTGTATGAGGCATATCTGAAGCGCTAAATCCTCCAGTATGCCCAATGCCCCTTTAGGTTTCGTGAGATTGTCAATTTTATTTATTATGTCTCTTTCAATTGAGCGATCGACTCGTTTTATTTGAAATTCTTTCATGATTGCTTATTTTATTTTTATCGGAATGCCTGAAATTGTCAGATAGGCTTCCTCTGCTATAGATGCCACATACTGATTGATTTCTCCTTGAAGATCCGCAAACTTGCGCTGCATGCTGTTGGGGCTTACTCCTCCTAATCCGACTTCATTGGTGACTATTATATAAGTTGCGTCTTTTTCATACAAAGACGCAATTTGGCTCTTGAGTGCCAAAGCTGCACTCTTGACATCCTCATTCTTTTCAAAAAACCAATTAGTCGCCCATAGAGTAAGGCAGTCGATTAGCACAACTTCCTTTTCTTCGAAAGATACCGCGTCGGCATATAAAGGGGCTTCGATGTTTCGCCACACCTCCTTTCGTCTCTCTTTGTGTATGGCAACCCTATTTTCCATCTCCTTATCCATTATCCTCGCTGTAGCAAGATAAGTGGGATGCCCGGAGAGTTGTAAGGCTAATTTCTCTGCAAATACACTTTTCCCGCTCCTTTGTCCCCCTGTCACAAGTATAATCCGTGCCATTACTTATTCTTCTTGCATGATCGTTTGATCCAAAGATAATAACCTGTTATCGGAAGGATTGCCCCTATGATGACACATAACAGGTAAAAAATACGAGAAATCCACCCTAACCACGAGCCCACATGGAGAGTATAGATCCATCCTTTGATATGATTGGACCGTGGTTTGTCGATATACTTATTCACGAGGCTTATTTCTCCTGTATCACCATCAAACTTGTAGGTATTTGCTGCCTGCTGGTTTCCTATTCCTGAGGTTATGACGTCAATCTCTCCCTGATATATCCTGATTTCCTTATCATTGTTTTCTGTCGCCACTATTCTGTAGGCAGTGTCCCATGCACTGAAATTTTCAGCCGGAATCTTATGGCTTGATGTCTTGGCTACCTCACTGCCAAGGGCAGAGTAGAATGACTTTTTATACCATCCAAATGACCATGTCAATCCCGTCAGGATACATATGATCAGTACCAGAGAACTTACCACTCCCCCGACACAATGAATGTCATACCAAAATCGATATGGATTGCTTCTTGAGGAAATCTTAAACTTTTCATGCCAATGTCCTTTTTTAGGCCACCAGATTATAAAACCTGTAATGATGATCAAAAGCAATCCTATGGTGGAAATACCTATTATTAGCTTGCCTGTCTTTGCGCCATAAGCACCGTCAGCTTTTGTCTTGCCAAAAAGACGGCGATGGGCTGAGCTTGCAAGTTTGAAGATTTCGGCCCTTTCATACTTACCTATCACCTCCCCCGTGTACTGATTAATCCAAATTGCAGCCATGGCCGGCTTAGCAAGCGACACTTTATATGCATGGTCAGGATCCGGATAGGTGGTTACGCCCACAATTTTGTTTTTCCCATGTAAATGGCAATAAGCTGATGTCAATATGGAATCCAATGGAAGGGGATTACGACCCTCACTGTTCACCTCTGCCTGCCCGACATGTCCGAAATCTCGCTCGAAGAGCAAAACTGCTCCCGACAGGCACATTAATACGACTATCAGTCCTAATGGCACTGACAGCCAAAGATGCAATTGCCTGAAAAACTTTTTATTCATAACTAATTATTTTGTTCCAGAAATAATCTCGTCATATGTTGTATCAGGCAGGTTTCCTGACTTATCCCGGTTGTTTGTGCCTTCCCAATCTAAAAGACCAGTGGCAAGTTGCAAAAACGACTGCTCTAAAATGCTTAAATCGTGCATTATTAAAGCGGGATTTACAGTAGCTGGTACTGTTCCGGTATCTCACCGGATTCCCTCTCATCGACTTGAAAAAGCCGATTCACCTGATTACACTGCAAATTTACTAAAAAATTCCCATTCCTCACCCTCACTCCTTAAAAATAAGTAGAAATAACTTCAATATTTACAGTTGAGGTCGTGTTGATGTAAGTGACTTTAGATTAGAATTCATAAAAAAGCTCTTAAAAAGCGGGAAAGATTTGCGTAATCGGCAAAAAATGATTAATTTTGCAGCGCAAAAGAAACGCACTATAAGATATGTGTGATTTAAAGCAATTCATAATAGCCCTTCCTGCTCTTGGCGAAGGCCATCATGAGTATGAGATGAAGGTAGACGGCGACTTCTTCGCGGCGCGTGGCAACGACGACGTGAAAGAGGCCGATGTCACTGCATATGTAGACATTGACGTTCGCCACGGTGCATATAAGATAGGAATCACCTGCCAGGGATGGATTGACATCCCGTGTGACAGATGTCTTGATCCTATGCGTCTTGACGTGGATGATGATTATGATGTCACTGTGCGCTACGGTGAAGATTATGATGAGAGCGACGACACCATCACAATCCCGGAGAGCGAAGTGAATTTTGATTTGTCACCTCTTATAGCCGATACAATTTTGCTCAGCATCCCGTTGCGGCATGTGCATCCGGAAGGAGAGTGCAACCCCGAGATGAAGGAAATAATGAAGCAACATTCATCCGAAGGCATAGAGCCGGAGGAAGATGACATATAATAGAAAATAAACAATAACCGACGGCGGTCATGATTCTTTTCTGTGAAAGGAAAGGATGAGTGGCTGTCCAATAAATTTTGAATAAAAATGGCACATCCTAAACGTAGACAATCGCACACCCGCACC
>CAMWTL010000215.1 GCA_947177145.1 uncultured Porphyromonadaceae bacterium | reverse complement strand
TTCCACATCTTTTTCCCTCTCCTTTACCGGGAATCCTGCAATCGGGACATATATACAGCTTGACTCCACATTGGTCGCAAAACCAGGAATCGTCTTCTATTTCAGATTTACAATTATAGCACTTCATACCTCTTTTATCAACATATCATCATACTTTAGCAAGAACAGCTCGTCGCGGTTGAAACCGTCGCTCTGCATAGATTTGCGAAGACGTGCTCCTTGATTTATTTTAACCCGGTTGAAATATTTCACTGCCTCGGCAGCATTGCCGAAATTGGCACCCTTGTTGTAGACAAGCACCTTAAAATACCTGCGCATCTCCTTTTCAGCATCCGCATCAAGACGCATACCGTTCTTTTTAACAATATTGAGGAATATCGTTGCAAGTTCATCCTCGTTGTAGTCCTCAAAGCGGATTGTGCGGGTGAACCTTCTCTCCAAGCCTGAGTTGAGATTAATCCATTGTTGCATCTCACATGGATAGCCGGCTGCTATGCACACCATTTTACCTCTATAATCATTCAGAAGCGTTAACAACTCCGGCATACAGTCTCTGGCTCCGAACCCACCGTCGTCAAGGCCATAAGCCTCGTCGATAAAGAATACGCCTCCAAGTCCGCGCTGCACAGTCTGACGGGTCTTCAAAGCTGTCTGACCCACATAACCCATCACCATATCAGCCGGTTTCACCTCCAAGAGTTTATTGGAAGGCAAGAGTCCGAGTGAATAGAAAATGTCGCCCATAATGCGTGCTACAGTGGTCTTGCCCGTGCCGGGATTGCCCAAGAAGAGATAATGGTCAAGTGGTATGTCAGGCTTACGCCCTTCGGCAGCCGCCCTCTCCTGCTCCACCATAATAGCATCAGCAAGGTCTCTTACCTCTTTCTTCACGGATTCCAACCCTACAAGCTGGTCAAGCTGACGCATACATTCATTTACATCTACCTTACGTGGTGCCTCATAGGGAATATCCTCCGCTTCGATAGTAAACAGAGCTTCCTTACTCAGACCTCCCGCTATCTTGCCTCTCAGACGCTTCGACATCCTTTCGCGTGTTTTGTCGAAAAGCTTGAGAGCTGTGCGGGCATTACCGAAATTCTTATCTTTCATCGTCACCATCTCCTCGAATTTCTTTTCAAGGAGAGCTTTAGCCTCATCGGTGAGTGTAAACTTTTTCTTTTCGGCGTGACGGATAAAAATCTCACATAACTGGGAAGGGGTGTAATCATCAATATGGATACGGTGGGAGAAGCGACTTGCAAGACCGGGATTGGCATTGGCAATAAATTCCTCAATCTCTGTCTTATAGCCGGCTATTACAGTTATGAACTTACCGCCGTCGTTCTCCATACGGGTCATAAGAGCCTCCACAGCAGCCACACCATCGGCATCCCTATCGGAAGGATTGTTCATCGGGATAAGGTTGTAGGCTTCATCAATAAACAGGATGCCACCCATAGCCTCATTTACCGCTTTATCCATATTTATACCGGCAGAGTTAGCCATACTGTCGAGGAGGGTTTTGCGCTCACGCTGCACCACGTGACCCTTGGTAAGCACACCTATCGCCTTGAATATCTCGCCTAAACGTTTCGCGACTACGGTCTTACCCGTGCCGGGATTTCCGGTTATGGCAATATGAAGGTTAAACAACTCCGGGTCTGTCCCTCCTGCCTCCATCTGCATATGGCTGATCCAGACGTTTCCGGCAATCTCCTCAAGCTGCTGCTTCACCGACTGCATGCCTACAAGGTCATCAAGTGTAGTCAAAATCTCCTCTACGGTTCTCCCCTGAGAATCTTCCTTTCCCTCAATATCAGCCAACGTTATCTCTTTAGGCAGGGTGGGGTCGGCAGCAAGACGATCCTTCATACTCATCTCTGCCTTAACGAAGGCATTGCGCACCTCGCGGGCATTGCCAAACGTATCGCCACGGCTAAGATACATCTTTTTGAAGAAGTTTTCTACACCCTCCTCCGCATCCTCCGACAGCTTAATGCCGGAAGGAGAGCTTTTTACCATACGGCGGAAAATCTCTGTAAGTTCCTCTGCATTATAGTCACGGAAATTGATAACCTTGTCAAATCTTGAATCAATGCCGGAATTAAGCCTTACAAACTCTCCCATCTCCTTACGATAGCCGGCAACAATCACTACAAGCTTGCTCCTGTTATTTTCAGCAAGCGCAAGCAGGGTGTCTACGGCATCCTTACCGTGGGAATCATTTCCAAGCTGATATGCTTCATCAATAAACAGAACACCTCCCATAGCTTTCTTAAACTGTTCAGCCACCATCTTCGGAGTTTCTCCGATGTATGGAGAAGTCAGTTCATTTTTTGACACCTCAACAAGCTGACCCACCGGAAGGGCACCGAGAGCATTGAGGGCATCGGCAAACAGTCGTGCCATAGTAGTCTTACCTGTGCCCGGATTACCGAGGAACATAAAATGATGTTTGATTTTCGGTTCCCGACCCTCCTTTACATCGTCGGCTATGGAATTGGCTATGCTCTTTATGGCAGCCTTAACCTCATCGACACCCACATATTTGTCAAATTCAGCCATAACCTCGTCAAGGGTCTTCGGAATAAATTCCTTACCCGTCACGAACTGCTCCCCTATTACATTTCCGAACTCGTTTCCCTCTACAGCTGACAAATCAATCTGATAGGCTCTGGCAGCCGCATCGTGTGCCCCTGCTCCGAGCGCATCCGCAGGTGTCCTTACATCGTTGAGGAATATTCGCTTCAACTTCTCCGTGGCTTCCGGTGTCAGACTACGTTTATATCTTTTACGGAGTATTATCTGCGCTATCTTCAGCAAACCATCTACAGAGATATTGTTGGTTTCGAAGAAATAATTGATAGACGAAGCTGCTTGCTTATGCTCATTGAAATACTTCCGCAGATTGGTGTCACCGGTAATGATCACTACCGGTTTGTCCGACTGTTCCCTCCAATTGCGGATAAGCGGCAGGAGATAGTCTATCTCGTTTATGTCAGTAAGATCACCATCTCCTGTAAGTTTCTGAGCCTCCTCGAATATCACCACAGAATTGGTAAGCTCCGCCTCGTGCTTCTTGACATCCTTTATCCAAGACTTGAAATTGACGGCATTCACCACTACGGGTTTGGCAGACTTAACGATTCCTGCTTTATGAAGCAGTTCGGTGATTACGTTGGCTGTGGCTGTCTTTCCCGTGCCGGCATCACCTGTAATCACAAAACTGAGTTGCATTCTCTCCTTTATACCGTTGCGTCGGCAGAAGTCAGCTTTTCCCTTGGCTTTGGCAACGATATTGTCAAGACGCTTCACAATCTCATCCTTTTCGACAAGATCGCCGAGTGGACCTGTCTTACCCGGATCCGCTTGAGCAATCTGCTGACCGCACCATTTGCAAAACCGAGCTTCTGCCCGATTCTCTCTATTACATTTGCTACACTTCATTCTTTTTTTACATTTACGGGTTGTCGGTTACCTTTGGAATTGAGATAAGAGCCTTTTAGAATAGTTGCCTCCGATTCAACATAAGCAGTGTCAATGGTGAGGGTTATCTTATCATTGTCTGTCTTCTGAAGCACTACCGGAAACGCTTTCGCATCCTTTGTCTCCATTGTCTGCACTGTGGCGCCACTGCGATATTTTATGTCCATATCCGCTTTCATCTTCGAGCCGGATGTGGAGAAGTCAATTGTCAGGGGTGTACCCTTCACATCACCGGAGAAATGCCCGTCGAGAAGTTCAATAACTGCCGATTTAGCTCTCAACAAGGCAAAATCCGTATTGACAGTCATCCTATAAGTCCATATGCAGAATGCCGATGCACCCACAGCCAGCAGAACCAGCCATATGGTCTTCTTAACCAATTCACTGAAATCATTTTTTGCATACGTGACGTTTCTCTTGATCACACCTATAGGATATTCTGTGCCGGGCCATGCCGAATTACCCTGCGACAATAAGTTATCCGGCAATAGCTTCTTGCGAGAGTCAAAAGCCTCGCCCATTATAGTTCTCTTAATACCCTCATCAAGCGGCAACTCAGAACGAGTATAAATAGAACTGAATGGCTGGTTATTCCATATTCCACGGGCAAACATAATCAGCATCACGAAGAAGAACCCAAGTATTATCCAGGGCACTGCCGGAGTAATGAACACCACCCCCGCCTTTATAAGAGCAAAGGTTATGAAGCCGCCGATACCTCCTATAATGAGATTCTCCGTCTCACCCATTAAGGCGAAACCAACCAATATGCCGACAGCCAAGCCTACCCACCAGCCCACGGTCTCCATCACATCTCCTATATCAGCCGCTCCAAATTTAAGCACCGTATAAACTCCTGCACCTATTGCCAAGGTCAAGGGTATGATACCTAACAAAATCGCTAACCAAGTCAC
>CAMWTL010000214.1 GCA_947177145.1 uncultured Porphyromonadaceae bacterium | reverse complement strand
CCGTTGGCTGTCTCGAACTTTCCCACCCGATCTGCCTTGGCATCGGTGAAAGCCCCTTTGGCATGCCCATAAAGCTCACTCTCGAACAGTGTCTCTATCACGGCTCCCATATCCACAATCTCCAAAGCGCCGGAGCTGCGTCTTGACAACCGATGGATTTCTCTCGCAAGGAGATCTTTACCTGTGCCGTTCTCCCCGGTTATCAATATATTGGCATCGGTCGGCGCCACACGCTCCAATAATGTTTTCAGCCGGAGCATTTCAGGAGACTCTCCCCACAACATACCGGGAGTGGCAGGAGTATGTGCTTTTCTCTCTTTCTTACCGAAAGCCTGCAACAAGACTTCGGAGAGCTGAGTATTGTCAAAGGGCTTCACAACGAAGTCGGTAGCTCCAATCTTCATACCCTCGACAGCGAGAGCCACATCGGCATAGGCTGTAAATAAGACAACCGACACCTCCGGAGCAATTCTTTTTATCTCACTGAGCCAAAAAAGACCTTCATTGCCGTTGTTTACAGCAGCTCGGAAATTCATATCAAGAAGCACCACTTGGGGTTTATGCCTACGGATAAGTTCGGGTATGGATACAGGAGTGGAAGAGGTGATTACCTCATCCACTTTCGGCGTCATCAGCATTTTAACTGCCGACAGCACCTCCCTATTATCATCTACCACAAGGAGCGTCTTCATTTCTCCGCAAAATTAGCAAATTTTCCTGAATACTACTGTGTCGTACCTACATAATTACAGGCGAGTCTTTTCCACGATTTTCCCGTCGAACAGATTTATCACACGGTGAGTGTAGGCAGCGTCATTCCGCGAGTGGGTGACCATCACTATTGTGGAACCTTCCCGGTTAAGCTCTGTGAGAAGATCCATCACCTCTTTGCCGTTGGTGGAGTCGAGGTTGCCTGTGGGCTCGTCGGCGAGAATAAGATCAGGCTTCGACACAACAGCCCGTGCTATGGCAGCACGCTGCTGCTGACCGCCGGAGAGCTGCTGGGGAAAATGCTTGGCCCGATGCAGGATGTTCATACGGGTGAGAGCCTCTTTCACCCTCTCCTTACGCTCCGACGCCTTGATGTTGAGATAGCGCAACGGCAGCTCCACATTCTCTTCGATGTTAAGCTCGTCGATCAGATTGAAATTCTGAAATACAAACCCGATCTTCCCCTTACGGAAAGCTGTGCGGTTTTTCTCTTTCAGAGCGGTCACATCCTGACCGTTGAGAATATATTTACCCTCCGTAGGATTATCGAGAAGACCGAGTATATTGAGCAGAGTAGACTTTCCGCAGCCGGATGGACCCATTATACCCACAAACTCCCCTTTCGCTACGTCGAGGGTTATGCCTCGGAGAGCCAACGTCTCCACTTCATCTGTACGAAATGTCTTGGTAAGATTTTCTATATGTATCATAGTTGATTGTATTATTTTAATGAATTGATTGGATTGGTATTGGCAGCCTTGCTACACTGCACCACTACCGATATGAAGCATATGATTATCGCCAAAAGGGCGGAAAGGAGGTAGATCCACCAGTATACGCTGATACGGTAGCTGAACTGCGACAGCCAGTCGTTCATAACATAGTAGATCACCGGGATGGAGACCACAGCCGCTATCACGACATAGACCATAAATGTACGAACAAGTTTCGAAAGCACTTCCATACTTGTACCTCCCATAACTTTGTGGACGGCAATATCCTGTGCCCGCTGACGCACGTAATAGGTACTCATAGCCATAAGTCCGAGCATAGAGATCATCATGGCTATCAATGCAAATATAGTCAGGATAATCGACAACCTGTTTTCATATTCAAAGTCATCCTCTATTTGTTGGCGCATATAGGGCATCTCGAATACAGAATCGGAGAGTTCGGATGAGTATATCTTTTCGTACACTCCCCTTACCTGTTTCAGTGCATCCTGTTCGTCGCCATGCACCTTTATCAAGACAGTCCAGGGTTTGAAATGATCAAAGGGCAATGCAGTCACCAGCCTCAACGGATGTTGGTCGGTCAGCACATTTCCAATCTTGAAATCTTCCACAATGCCGGCAATCGGAGGTCGGTCATCATAATAGGGATAAGAGTCGGCGTCCTCACTTAGACCAAGCTCATTCAGCGACCTTGTATTCAGATAATGCTTAATCGGATTTGCCGTATGGTTATCTCTCTCTAATTTCAACCCCAAGAGATCCATAAATACTGTGTCACAAACAAACGACTGGAATGAGATAGTGCGTCCTTCATACTGCATTGTATTGTTATTGCCACGGCTATGAGGCTCTCCCTGCGAGAAACTCACCTTATCCACACATGAAAGCTTCAGCAATTCATCCCTAAAATGTTTACCGTCGCTCGAAGGGTCGTTTGTATACTGGTAAGGCAGCACTATCACACCTTCCGGATCATATCCCAAGGGTGCGCTTATCATATGCCTCACTTGCAGATACATGGTTATCGCACAGGCTATCATGACAATTGTAGCTACATTTTGTACCACAATAAACACTTTGCCGAATATCATATTTGATTTTCTTCTGAACGCGCCTTTCACAGCCTCTATAGGCTTCATCGACGAAAGGAGCACGGCAGGGATTATACCGGATGCCAGACTCATGACCAACAACACGACAATAAGGAAAGAGACAGTGGTGATGTTGAGGCAACTCTTAATGTCCATTGATGTCTTGAGCAAAGCCGAAGCATATGGCTGCATAAGGAAAGCCAATGCGATACCGATAAGCATAGATACAGCGCATAGAACAGTGCTTTCACTTATAAGCCGCCACATGATACCGGTGCGGCTCTCCCCGAGCAGACGTCTCGTAGCCATCTCCTTCGCACGTTTTCCAGCCAACGCCACAGTGAGGTTGACGTAATTCATAATGGCGAAGAGCAATATCACCAAGCCTATACTGAAGAGAAGTCTTATAAGTTTTATATTGCCGGAATTTATATGGACTGACCCCACCTCCGAGAAATAGCTATCTTTAAAGGGATAAATTTCGAGCCGGACATCATCTTCAGGGAGATTTAAGATCCAATAACTCGGTTTTAGGGCGTCTTCATATTCCTTTTTTCGGGTAGTTAGGTCATGCCCCTCCTTAGCAAGAAGGAGCACATTAGAGCCTGTGGCGTTATACATCTCCGGAGCTAACAGGGTCGGGTTAACATGTTTCATCATCGAAAAGTTGATGAGCATATCTACGGGTCGCTTGTCATATGTCATGAAAGCCGTATTCTTCATAGGCTCCATCACACCTGCCACCACAAGAGGTTCCTCAGCCTCGTCGAATATTATGCTTTTCCCCATCGGATCCTCGTCACCCCACACTTTACGGGCGTATTCGGGTGTCACCACAATATTTGTCGGGTTGTCTAACACCGTCTCGGGATTCCCCTGTATAAGTTTGAAATCGAATATGTCATAGAAAGTGGAATCCACGAGAAAATAGTTTGTGTCTATAGGCTTATCATCATATTTGAGCCAACGGCTGCTGCGATATAGTGCAGTTGATGATTCTATCTCCGGAAATTTATCCTTAAGGAGAGACTGGAGATACCAATGCGACCCAATATACTTTTGCCCGGACATCTCAAGACCGAGATAATACATTCTGTCGGCTTTGGTATGCTGTTTGTCTATGTGCCACTCCTGCCAGGTATAGCACCCTATCAGCACGACAAACATCATACTGATTGCGAGTCCGAAAACGTCGATCGCCGTATACGCCTTGTTGCGGCTCAGAAATTTCAAATAGGAATTCATATTATGGAAGTATTTTAGTCTTTTAATGTCAATGATGTGGCGTCGCCATATGCTTCGTAGCCGTTTACAATCACTTTTTCACCCGGTTGCAGCCCTTCAAGCACTTCGTAATATTCCGGGTTCTGCCGACCGAGGCGAATATTGCGCTTATATGCCTTATTTCCGTCACTGTCGAGCACAAATACCCATTTACCCCCTGTCACGGAATAGAACGAACCCTTAGGTATGACCACCGCATCGACAGGCTGTCCGAGCTGGAGACTGAGATAGCATGTCTGACCGCTGCGTATGTTGTCGGGACATTTGTCGGTAAACGTAAACTCCACCTTGAATTTACCCTCTCTCACTTCCGGATAAACCTTACGAAGACGCAGATTCATCTCGCGGTCAGCGCGGGAGGAGGTGGCGAGAAGGTCTTTGTGTACACGGTCGATATAATGTTCATCAATCTGTCCTGTTACCTTATAATTCGTGAGATCGTTGATCTGCCCGATTTTCTCTCCGGCGTTAATGTTCTGCCCGAGTTCCACATCAAGAAGACCTAATTCTCCGTCGATGGGACTCACCACGTTCAGATGCTCCTTACGTCGGCGTATCAACAGGATGTTCTGCTGCATATTGGCAAGGTTATC
>CAMWTL010000213.1 GCA_947177145.1 uncultured Porphyromonadaceae bacterium | reverse complement strand
ATTATGAATTATGCATTATGAATTATGCATTATAACTGAATATGAGTACTTCCCATGCAAAGAAAGCAAATATATTTGTAAAAGACACCTCCGTTGTCGACCGTCACGATGCCACATTCTGGTCTGTTCGTGTCAAACGTGACACAATGGCTCACGAAGTTCCCGAATGGGAGGATCTCCGTGAGGCGGCGAGTCAGATAAAGAAGCATACTGTAACACATCTTGCTGACTATCTCGAAAAATTCGCTGAAAATGCAGAGCGTAATGGCGTTCATGTCCATTGGGCAAAGGA
This sequence comes from uncultured Porphyromonadaceae bacterium, assembly GCA_947177145.1. Lineage (GTDB taxonomy): Bacteria > Bacteroidota > Bacteroidia > Bacteroidales > Muribaculaceae > Lepagella. The sequence goes on along the minus strand of CAMWTL010000213.1, from coordinate 4,133 downwards.
TGCCGAGGAGTATAACGCTATCGTGCTTCAGATTCTTGGTAATCACAATGTGAAGAAGGTGGTGAAAAGTAAGTCAATGCTTACTGAGGAGTGTGGGCTTAACGACAGTCTCATTGCCCATGGAATAGATGTGGTGGAGACCGACCTTGGGGAGCGTATTCTGCAGTTGCTTGGAGTCCCACCCAGCCATATAGTTATGCCGGCCATTCATATCACTCGCGAGCAGGTGCTCGAATGTTTTCGTGGGCATGGAATCATAGAAAAAGAAGGTCAGAAGGCTGCCGATAGTATGCATGGCGATCTCAAGACACTCGTGGAAAAAGCTGATCCTACATTCCTCACTCGCTGTGCACGCTATCACCTGCGCGATAACTTCATGACTGCAGATTGTGGCATGACGGGTGCGAATTTCGGCATTGCTGAGACTGGAGAGGTTGTTGTTTGCACCAACGAAGGTAATGCAGACATGAGCACATCCATACCACCTTTGCATATTGTCTCAATGGGTATCGAAAAACTCATCCCTGATTATGAGTCGATGGCTGTGTTCCAACGTTTGCTCGCCAGAAACGGCACTGGGCAGCCAACTACCGTATATACTTCTCACTTTAGAAAACCGCGTCCGGGATCAGAAATGCACATCATCCTTGTTGACAACGGCCGTAGTGAAATATTAGGAAATGAAGATCATTGGCAGACTCTTAAGTGTATGCGTTGCGGAGCCTGTATGAATACATGTCCAGTCTATCGCCGGTCTGGAGGATATTCTTATTCTTATTTCATTCCGGGTCCAATTGGTGTCAATCTCGGCATGCTGCGCGATAGCGATAAGCATTACGGTAATTGTTCAGCTTGCTCACTATGTTGTTCTTGCGATAATGTATGCCCGGTGAAAGTAGACCTATCCACTCAAATCTACAAATGGCGTCAGCAGCTCGACAGCATGCATCATGCTGACCCGATGAAAAAGACAATGTCTGAAGGAATGAAGATCATGTTCGACCATCCTTCTCTCTATACATCGGCTTTGAAGGTTGCCCCAATCGCCAACTATCTCCCGGATTGGCTCACCGGCATAGTCATGAGTCCTTGGTGTTACGGCCACACAATGCCAAAATTCGCTAAGAAATCCTTCCACCAACTCTGGAAAAAAGACCTGAAAGAATAGAAGGTGACCTCCCAGCTCCGTCTTGTAGGGACGCACGGCTCGTGCGTCCACTAATTATAAAATATGAACTATGAATTCCCAAGATACCAAATCTTCCATACTATCCAACCTCCGCCAAAACGTACGCGAGACCTACGATAAGCCCGACCTATCTTTCGCGAAGCTTACGTATCCCGACCCGATTGAAGCTTTTATCCATACAGCGTTAACCTCTGCAGGCGCCAATGTAGTAGAAATGAAAGAAGGCGATGACATCAATGATCTGATTCGTCAAGCTTATCCCAAAGCAAAGACAATTGCCAGTAATGTCCCGGGCATCAAAGCAGACAAGAACCCCGACACTGCCAAATCGCCACAAGACCTTGACGGCACCGATGTCAGCGTAGTGGAAGGTACCATCGGTTGTGCTGAGAATGCCTGTGTATGGATCCCCCAGACCATGGAGCAGCGTGCCGTTTGTTTCATCTGCGAGTATCTCGTCATCATCGTCGACAAGAAAAACATCGTCAACAACATGCATGAGGCATATTCCCGTATCGAAATGCCGGAAAAAGGCTTCGGAGCATTCATATCCGGACCATCCAAAACTGCCGACATTGAGCAATCCCTCGTCTACGGCGCCCAATCCTTCTGCGGCGTCACCATCATCCTCCGCTAAAACATGTAGAGCAGGCTGGAAAGTCTGCTCTACATGACAACCTCCAGCACCGAGTGAGCCGGACGGAATCATCGGAGGTCATGAATATGTTGACCTCGGTCTTCCCAGTGGTACATTATGGGCTACCTACAATGTAGGAGCAACTTCCCCCTATGAAAAGGGACAGTACTTCGCATGGGGAGAAGTGGAGCCACGCGAGGATTTCTCTTGGGAAAGCTACAAATTTTACCTCGGTGTCGCGAACGACCCGGAGACTGGTCCATGGATTATGCTGGAAGATATTGGCAAAGATATATGCGGAACACAATATGATGTAGCCCACCATCAATGGGGAAATTTGATTTTTACAACACTGAAAACGGTTGGACTTTACTCGGTTTCGAGGGAGAGGATTTAATTGAATGTGTCCACGACGGAGATGAATGGCTTGCTATTACCCGTAACTGGAATATGCGTCTGCTTCTACGTTCAGCCGATAATGGCAATACGGTTGAGGACTTTACTCCTTATTCTCTCTTCCCGGAAAATAGATATCGCACAGTTTTGCGTCTTTGTCAATACCCTTCAACACCCCAAATAATTTATTTAGTAAGCGGTTACGTAGGAGTCCTTAAATCTGTGGATTTTGGTAAAACATGGTCGATTCTTACTGATACTGCCAATAATAATACATATTGTGGCTTGAAATCCATGGATTTTCATGGTATCTTCCGATGGCAGTGAGACGTGGAATAATGCCTGTCATTATGTAACGGACAAACATTGGTACTGCGATATGAAGCAAACAGAGGATGAGTTGATAATACTCGACACAGAGAACCTGTAATTTGTTAAGAAAAAAGACCTTGTATCCACAACCGGGCTTCAGGAAGTTAAAGCTATAGAGCCTATTCCAGACGATGCAAATATATATTCTATTAATGGAATCGTTGTTAAAAGCCACGCCACTGAATACGATTTTGAGTGTTTGTCAAAAGGTGTTTACATTTATAATGGAAATATAGTCTTAGTAAAGTAAGATCTAAAGTCGCGACACCCATTCGCGCTTTCGTAAATTGAGCTTAAGTTCTCGACCAAAAGGCTTCAATCCCTAACTCATTCAGCGAACTTCGGCACCTACCGCCAGTTGGATCCGAGGCTCGCTTTCTCTATCGGCACTCCGCTTCGGCAATAGCGACAACTCGCTCAACAAGGACTTTTACCCATACAACGATACTTTTACCCTCTCTATGAGCGGTGTACTCTAAAAAGTTATTGCTAATTTTTATTTGTAAGTAAAATATTTGTCGTACCTTTGCGTTATAATACAAAACACAAGATCCACCAATGAACGAAGTAGAATTATTCTTGATAGATGAAGGCGAGAATTGCACGATTTACACTCTGCAATTTCTTCGTGATGTAGAATCTGAATTTGAGAAATTTGTCTCTAAATTTAGAGAGGATGCGGAATACAGTGAGGACTACATGCGTATTGCCGCCTTTATCAAACGTATGCTTAAAACCGGTGCTTCTGAGAGGTACTTCCGACCGGAAGGGAAGATGAATGATTCGGTTGTGGCTTTACCCGTAACTTCTTCAAAACTTCGTCTTTATTGCCTGCGTCTATCAGACAAAATCCTTATTTTAGGGAATGGAGGCGTAAAGAAGTCTCAGAAATACGAAGACGATTCTTTACTCAACGGATATGTGATGACGTTACAAAAGTTTGAGAAACTACTTAATAAAGAGGTAGCCGGCGGTAACGTCAATATTACCGAATCGACAATAGAAACCGATAATATTTTTGAGTTATGAAACGGACTGCAAAATCTCTCGATGAAATGTTGGGACCTATTCCTGACAGTCTGCAAAAGGAAACCGAACTTTCTTTCCAGATTTCAGACCGCATATATGAGCTTATGCAGGAGCGCGGTCTATCTAAAAAGCAGTTTGCAGATGCTCTCGGCAAACGCCCGTGTGAAGTAACCAAGTGGCTCAGCGGCCAACATAACTTTACTATTGCTACGCTTGGAGTGCTATCCTCATTTTTTGGTCAGCCTATTATTACAGTTGGCTAACACTGAAATGTATGTTATGAAAGACTTTCATAAATTTTGGTTGCTCAGTGTGATAATCCTTTTTCTTCATTGTCCTTCAATTAACGCAACCAACATTATAACCTATATTGTTTCAGACAGTATCGAGAGTGCCTCCGAGAAGCTTAAAATGGAATTTGAGAGCCTTTCAAATGAAGATGATAAGGTTAGAATTTCTTTCAAATTGAAAAGTGCTAACGTACCGTTTACAATTTATGATGCTAAATGG
>CAMWTL010000212.1 GCA_947177145.1 uncultured Porphyromonadaceae bacterium | reverse complement strand
TTCATTCTGGTATGATAAGGATTTTGGCTTCCACAGATTTTGCGGAGAGAATGAGATAGACCCGGACATGTCTTCTGAGATCCTTAAATATATTCCGCATTATTATATAATTGGAATAGAAGTGAATCCAATAACGATACTATAATCTATATATCTCAAGCTTTACTGCATTAAAATAGACATTCTTGTATCTGACATTTTGGTGTCAAATCATCATTGATGATTTGACACCAACCTCCCATTCACGTCTCTGTCCGTGCCCGGTGTCGACATTGAAACGTAAGGGATTGGCAGAAAGAATCTGTCATTCAGAGGCGTTGGCGTTCTGACTGACCGGCGGTCTTGCCTTTGTATTTACTTGAGGCGGTGTTGAAGGTGTAGCGGATTATCAGGCGAAGGGACCGGGTGTCGCTGTAGTTCCATTTGTCGAGGGTCATGCTGCTGCCGTAGCTTATCATTGAGTTGCGGGCAGTCTTGAAGATGTCGGTGGCTTGAAGTTGGAGGTGCCAGCTCTTCAATGCCTTGGTTACTCCGAGATTAATCTGCCACGAGGGCTTCAGAGTCACCACGTCCATATCGCCCCTTGTCCTTCCAGTGATGTCAAAGGTCAGAGTCAAGCCCTTTTTCAAGGTAAGGCTGTTATAGAGGCTCCAAAACAGTAATGGGTTGCACATCGACCTCTCCCCTGCCACAGATGTTCTCCCAAATTCCTGAACCATCGAGTGCATTCCAACCATCCGCCCCATAGAGGGTATAGTAAGCACCTGACCCATAAGGTTGAGCCTTGCCCTGGGGGACCAGATTCCAATCTTGGGGGAGAGTGACAGGGTTGCGCTGTACTTGGATAGGTGGTGAAAGTTGCGGTAAGACATCATATTCACGGGCGAAGAACCCTCCTCAAAAGGCTCTATCACACCCAGAATGGCATTCTTGCCATATTGGTATCTCACATTGAAATACACCCATCTGTAAACCCCGGCAAGTGCAAAGTCGTGTATCATCTCCGATACGAGGAGTGGGTTGCCCACCTCATACAAGAATCTGTCGTCATACCGGATGCCGCTGCTCAGTTGGCTGTAAAGAGGCCGTTTTGTCTTGGCGGTATAGTAAAAGGTGAAATTTGCCTTGCCAATGGGAAAGGTGAAGTCGAAGTTAGGATACCATCTGCTGTACTTCCGGCTCTGTAACGGCATTAGAACACCGTTCTGATAATAGTCTGAAACTGTGTGTTCATAACGCAGTCCGGCAGAGAACTCCACTTTGCCCACCGGCACGGACGCTGACAGGAACCCTGCACAGGTCGTTTCCCGAATCCTGTCGTCGGCATCAGGCAACCATGCCTCTCCCCCACTGTCATGGATGAAGCTATCCCTCCTGTCTGTAGACGTTACCTCATATCCGAATTCAAATGAATTACCCTTAAACTCCCATTCGCCCACTCCCTTTGACGCAAACAGGCTGCTTACTACCTTATTGTCACTCCGGATTATCTTTGCCTCATCTCTCTCGGCTACCCGGAATGTTCCCCGGAACGGATTTATATGATTAACCGGCAAAAAATCTCTCTCTTCAATCAGCTGAATGGTCCTATTATGTCGTGAGTAGAAATCGTTAGAGATATTCAACTTAACTGCCTTAATTTTTCCGGAATAATAGAAATTCAAAGAATTGGTGGGCAATCTGTGGGTATCCCAATGTGTATCATATTCAATCTTTGACAAATAGTTATCATTCAAATGTACCTGCTCATCCGTATTCCAATATGATTTACCATAAAGTGGCATTGAATACTCATATCTCAATCCAAGGGAATGGTTAGCATTTATCTCCCAATTCACACCGAAATTGGCAAGACAGGTTGTATTTTTCGGATAAATTCCAATCTTTGATATAACATTATACAATCCTTCATCCGCAGCAATAGACATTGTGTTGCTCTGCTTCTGGTATAGCCGCGCACAGTCGAGATTGCCGGAAGCGAACACGTCTAATCCACCACGCCTATAATTAAACGCCACATTTTCAGCTTGTGAAAAATATCGTGCCAACCGTCCCGTAGCCTGAACAGATCCGCTCAGGCCATCGCCTCTTTTCCTTACAGTTCTTATCAATATAACAGCACCCACTTCGGCTCCATATTTAGCCCCCGGATTGCTGATTACCTCTACATTCCTAATCTCGGATGATGTCAGCCTATGTAACTCCGAAGCATCAATCATCTTCCTGCCATTGATATATATTTGTGGCACACCTTTACCGAACACTTCGATACTACCCTCGTCTGAACGCATACCGGGTAATTGTGCCAAAAGATCGAAACATGTACCTGTCTCACTTAGAGGTGTCCCTGCAACATCAACCAAGACACCACCTTTGGTCAATTTATAGGAGGAGTTATAAGACCTGACCAACAGTTCATCCAATGTTTGCCCTTTTCCTACCGAATCCATAGGGTGTACGCTATCAACTGAATCCATCGGCTGCCTTATAGTGTCTGTGGACAACGCGGCAGAGGATGTGCCATAAATAAGCACCATCAAAAATAAAATTACGGATTGCTTCATATGCTTAAAAATTTTTCCGCAAAATTAAGCTATGAGACTGCCCGCTCAAACTATCCAGCGTTTCACCTTCGTTACAACCGCATCCCGAAGATTAAAACCAATGTCCGGTAACGTTACAGCATTGTTTCAACCACAGGGTAATTAAATGTATATCACATATTTAACAATTCTGTCATCTCTTTTGACAATTTACCTCTCAAGCGGCTCTTTCTTGTCCTCACAGCTCCGTCGGTAGTCCCGATACACGAGGCTATCGCGGCATTTGAGAAGCAGATAAGCGACAATAAGGAGGTGATTATGTCGTCCATCGACAACTTTCCACAATCCATCTTCAGGTCAAGTATGAAATCAGAGAAACATTCTAACAACGACTGCTGCACCATTTTTCTATCCTTAATTGCCAGATAGGAGCCGTCGGCAGAATAGGCAACCTCTCCTTTTTGGATAATCTCTATCAAACCTGTTTCACGGAAAAGAGCCACACACGCCTCTGCCCTACGCCTTATGATGTCGAAGGAGGCAGACGTATCCTCAACGTTGGCAGAAGAATCGGAATAGGGCCGGCTGGCTGAAAGTGCCTCCTGCTCAATCTGAGCAAGGCGTAAAGCATCCAACTCCCTACGAATTTTTAAATATCGCCTCTTATTGTAGAAATAGATTCCTACCGATCCGGTAAATATAACCAACAACCCTATAAGACATCCAATCCATACTCTCTGTCGGTTGGCTTCACTCTCCAGCAGACGCATTTGAAGTCTCGCGTTACGTTCTCTCCTCTCAATCTCTATCTTCTGATTCAGTAGCAGTCTTTGATTAATGGAGTCATTTCGCTCCGTACCCTCGTCCGGGAAGGCGCGTCCATAACGGGAATAATCTACATAACCTTTCAATAGCCGAAGGTTATTATAGGTATTGATGGAATAGCTGTCAGGACTTTTGTCAAATAGTTTTTGCGACCGCTCCAGATATAACTTAGCCGAATCCGGCTGATGCTGATTAAAGTAGATGAAGCCCAATGTAATATATTTTCCCAAGACTTCCCCCTTTATTCCATCGAGGTATTTGATAGCTTTCTTCGGGTCGGTCGCAGGGTCGTTAGCATAGTTGAGTGCAAACTGTGTATAGTCAGGATTATCCGGTGTAGTCAAGGCTAAAGCCCTCTCCAAGTATATTTTCGATGAATCGCTTCTTTCTAAGAAAGCATATGACACACCAATATCGTGCAAGGCTCTACCCTTCTTTTCAATATCATCCTCCAATCCAATAGCACATTTGGAGTATTCGATAGTTTTCGTATAGTCTTTGGGAAGTAACGGGTGGGCGTAGAGATTTGCCAATTCAATATAGAGATCACTGGCATTAGGGGAAGTGTGGCGAGTGGCATAACCCAACGCCTTTTTCAGATAAGCAGCGGCAGAATCCTGCTGATTCAACCAGCGCATCCTGATAGCGGCAAGCTGACACATTTCCAACACTGCAACCGTATCTCGCTCTCCTTCATAATAGCTTATAGCATTGTCAAAGCCCTCTTCTGAGATATAGGTCTTACCCTTACTTAAACAATCAAGTGCATATTGCCGAAGAGAATCTGCATCAGACAAATTATCGCCATCTCCGCATCCGCACATAAATAGACCGGCTGATAGAATCAAAGCAGTCTTTATAAAAGCAGTCTTTACAATACTAACCATATATAATCTCATCATCGACAATATATCTCCTTGTTTATGCTAATCTCTAATCCCACACTATTACTTAACTTCCCAAACCCTGAGAACTATAGCGCCCTCTTCAAACCCAACAGGCTGACATACGAATATCCTATCGTTTAACCAGGCGTAGCGGCTATTCTGGTCACACTCAAACTTGGGGGTAGTCATAAAGTAATAATCAC
>CAMWTL010000211.1 GCA_947177145.1 uncultured Porphyromonadaceae bacterium | reverse complement strand
TATACTGCTACTTCCATTATTTCTCAACTATAACGATTGAACCTTTGGCTCCGGGCACGGAACCCTTTATCATTAACAAATTGTGCTCAGGAAGCACTTTAATCACCTGGAGATTCTGTACTGTTACACGTTCGTTGCCCATCTGGCCTGCCATACGCAGCCCCTTGAATACTTTCGCGGGATATGAACAAGCGCCGATAGAACCGGGCGCGCGAAGACGGTTGTGCTGACCATGTGTGGACTGACCTACACCACCGAAACCATGACGTTTAACAACACCCTGAAAACCTTTACCCTTGCTGGTGCCTACTACATCGACAAATCCACCCTCCTGGAATAAATCTACAGTGAGAGTAGAACCCAATTCGGGCATGGTCTCAAACGATTTGAACTCGGCCAAGTGACGCTTGGGGGTTACTCCGGCTTTAGCAAAGTGGCCTGCCTCAGGCTTGTTGGTGTGCTTCTCCTTCTTATCCTGGAAGCCTACCTGTACTGCCTCATAGCCATCTTTATCCATTGTCTTGATCTGAGTAACCACACAAGGACCTGCTTCGATAACAGTGCACGGAATATTTTTTCCGTCGGCACTGAAAACGGATGTCATTCCGATTTTCTTTCCTAATAATCCTGGCATTTCTTACTTTGATTTTGGATTGTTGTCTGTTTATTTATCAGGCTCCCGGTTCCTGACCTTACCGGAAAAGAACCGGGCACCCTTTTTTTATTTATTACACCTTAATGCTAACGTCTACACCGCTGGGAAGTTCAAGCTTCATCAACGCATCAACAGTCTTTGTCGTGGAGCTGTAGATGTCGATGAGACGCTGGTAGGAGGAAAGCTGAAACTGCTCGCGGCTCTTTTTGTTGACGAATGTGGAACGGTTAACGGTGAAGATGCGCTTGTGAGTCGGCAATGGAATCGGACCGCTAACCACAGCACCTGTCGCCTTAACTGTCTTCACGATCTTTTCCGCAGACTTATCTACGAGATTGTGATCGTAAGATTTGAGTTTGATTCTGATTTTCTGATTCATATTTGAATTGTAGATTTTTTATTTCAATAGATCAACTCTGCCCTGGCATTCAGTAAGCACATTCTTCGCAATTGAGTTGCTTACCTCTGCATAGTGGCTGAACGACATTGTGCTGGTGGCACGGCCGGAGGTGATTGTACGGAGAGCGGTTACATAGCCGAACATCTCTGCAAGAGGTGCCTTTGCCTTAACGATGCGAGCACCGCTGCGGCTTGTCTCCATGCCCTCTACCTGACCGCGGCGCTTGTTAAGGTCGCCGATTACGTCACCCATTGACTCTTCCGGAGTCACAACCTCGATCTTCATGATAGGCTCCATCAACACCGGTCCTGCCTTCTCAGAACCTTTCTTGAACGCCTGGATCGCGCAAAGCTCGAATGAAAGCTGATCGGAGTCAACTGGGTGGAAGCTACCGTCGAGAAGAGTTACCTTAAGACGCTCTACCGGATAGCCGGCAAGAACACCATTCTTCATTGCAGTCTGGAAACCTTTCTGCACTGAGGGGATATATTCCTTAGGAACGTTACCGCCCTTCACCTCATCAATAAACTGGAGGCTGCCCTCGAAGTCTTCGTCTGCCGGTTCGATGCGTACGATGATGTCGGCAAATTTACCACGACCACCTGTCTGTTTCTTGAACACTTCACGAAGTTCAACCGGCTTGGTGATTGCCTCCTTATATGTAACCTGTGGACGACCCTGGTTACATTCAACCTTGAATTCACGACGAAGACGGTCAATGATGATGTCAAGGTGAAGCTCGCCCATACCGCTGATGACGGTCTGACCTGTCTCCTCGTTAGTCTCTACGCGGAAAGTAGGATCCTCCTCTGCCAGTTTCTGAAGACCTACACCAAGTTTGTCAAGGTCTTTCTGAGTCTTAGGCTCAACTGCGATACCGATAACGGGATCGGGGAACTCCATTGACTCAAGCACGATGGGAGCATTCTCGTCGCAAAGAGTATCACCTGTGCGGATATCCTTAAAACCTACACCGGCACCGATATCACCGCAACCGATCACCTCTTTAGGATTCTGCTTGTTGGAGTGCATCTGGAAAAGACGGGAGATACGCTCCTTCTTGCCGGAACGGCTGTTGAGAACGTAGCTGCCGCTCTGCACCTCACCTGAGTAAACGCGGAAGAAGCACAGACGACCTACGTAAGGATCGGTCGCAATCTTGAACGCGAGAGCACACATAGGAGCTTCAGGAGAGGGTTCGCGGGTGAGTATCTCATCTGCATCGCCTACAGCATGACCCTCCACAACACCTGAATCCTCAGGAGAAGGAAGATATGCGCAAACAGCGTCAAGAAGAGTCTGCACGCCTTTATTCTTGAAGGATGAACCGCAGATCATAGGATTAACCTCCATTGCAAGAGTAGCCTTGCGGATGGCAGCCTTGATTTCGTCAACAGAGATTGACTCGGGATCATCGAAATATTTCTCCATGAGCACCTCGTCGAATTCAGCGAGAGTCTCAAGCATCTTGTCGCGCCATTCCTCAGCCTCCTCTTTGAGGTTTGCGGGAATTTCATCAACAGTATACTCTGCGCCCATTGTCTCGTCATGCCAGAAGATAGCCTTCATCTGAACAAGGTCAACAACACCCTTGAATGTCTCCTCAGCACCGATAGGTATCTGAATGGGGAGGGGAGTTGCGCCGAGCACTTCACGCACCTGGCGGACAACCTCGAAGAAGTTAGCGCCTGAGCGGTCCATCTTGTTGACATATCCGATTCGAGGCACATTATATTTGTCAGCCTGACGCCAAACGGTCTCACTCTGAGGCTCTACGCCGCCTACCGCGCAGAAAGCGGCTACAGCGCCGTCAAGCACACGGAGAGAACGTTCAACCTCCACTGTGAAGTCAACGTGTCCCGGAGTGTCAATAAGATTGATTTTATATTTCTTACCCTGATAATTCCAGAAAGTAGTTGTTGCAGCTGATGTGATGGTGATACCACGCTCCTGCTCCTGCTCCATCCAGTCCATTGTGGCTGCACCATCGTGCACCTCGCCAATCTTATGAGTAAGACCGGTATAGAAGAGGATACGTTCGGAAGTGGTGGTTTTTCCGGCATCAATGTGCGCCATGATACCGATGTTTCTGGTCAAATTAAGATCGTCGTGTTTAGCCATTTTTTACCTCCAATATTAGAATCTGAAGTGTGCGAATGCACGGTTAGCCTCAGCCATGCGGTGCATATCCTCTTTTCTCTTGAATGCGCCGCCCTGGTCGTTGAAGGCATCCACTATCTCTGCAGCGAGTTTGTCGGCCATTGTCTTGCCGCCACGCTTGCGAGCATAGATGATAAGATTTTTCATTGAAATTGACTCCTTGCGGTCTGCACGGATCTCGGTGGGAACCTGGAAGGTAGCGCCGCCTACTCGGCGAGATTTAACCTCCACCTGAGGAGTTACATTCTCAAGAGCCTTTTTCCATATATCAAGAGCGCTCTTCTCCTCGTTAGGCATCTTGGCCTTCACGACCTCCAATGCTGTGTAGAAAATTGTATATGCCGTGTTCTTCTTGCCATCATACATAAGATGGTTCACGAACTTGGTCACTCTGATGTCGTGAAACACGGGATCGGGCAATATAACCCTTTTCTTCGGTTTTGCTTTTCTCATTACTGTTTGTTTAGTGTTTTTGATCGGTTGCTTTCTGTGAAATCTTCAACGCCGGCTCTCTTGCCGCCGTTTACTCAACCATAAGCCATCAAACAATCAAAAACGGGGTTGATGTTTGTGGATCGACCTGCAGTGATTAATCCTTATTATTTCTTGCCTGCAGTCTTTCCGGCTTTCGGACGCTTGGCTCCATATTTGGAACGACGCTGTGTACGGCCCTGCACTCCTGCGGTATCAAGTGTTCCGCGCACAATGTGATAACGTACACCCGGAAGGTCTTTTACACGACCGCCTCTCACCATTACGATAGAGTGCTCCTGAAGGTTATGACCCTCTCCCGGAATATAGGAGTTAACCTCCTTGCCGTTGGTCAGACGCACACGCGCCACTTTACGCATTGCCGAGTTAGGCTTCTTAGGTGTGGTGGTGTAAACACGCACACAAACGCCGCGGCGCTGCGGACATGAATCCAAGGCAGGCGATTTGCTCTTATCCTTGAGCGCAACGCGTCCTTTTCTTACTAATTGTTGAATAGTTGGCATTCTTGTCTCTAAAAATTGTTTGTTTATATTGCTTGATTGCTATTCTTCATCTTTTCCACAACCATACCACTCACACACAAATCACCACTAAACGACTCTTTTACAGCCCCTTAGCCGACAGTTGAGGATACGGTCCCTGAAATTCGTTGCAAAGATAATGAAAATTAGACTTTTACCAAAATATATAATCAAAAATTTTTCTTAAAAAATGTTGCTTCCGTCTTTTCCCCTCTCTCCCTTTTGCCCCTTTTATAGTTTTTAACACTTCTTTTCTTTGTCT
>CAMWTL010000210.1 GCA_947177145.1 uncultured Porphyromonadaceae bacterium | reverse complement strand
AAGTTTTCTTCATTTAACGTACTGTGTTCTTCCTACATACCACAATCATTGTATTCTGAGGCTCTGAATTATAAAATTGACGGATACAGTAAACTGTTTGATAGGAAATATAATTGGACGATTTCTGATTGGGAAGACGTTACTCCTTACGAAACAAAAATCAATACAGTAAAAAAGGCTATTAGCCAAGGTCACCCTGTAGTTTTTGCTATGGATGTATATCCCTCTTTTGACATTGCCAAAGACTGTTGGAGCGGAGAGTTGAATGGATCAAAGCGTGGATCGCACGCCATGTGTGTAGTCGGATATGATGACAATAAATATGGTGGTGCATTTGAAATCATGAACAGTTGGGGTACGGATTGGGGAAATGATGGTTTTCTCTGGATAAAGTATGATGATTTCTTCAAAAGCTGCATGTATGCTTTCGATGTATATAAAAAGAAAAAGAGTATTCCGGCTCGAAAGAAATATTCTTTTGATGGCGAGTTGGATATTTTAGGGAAAGATGGAGGCACCCGTATGGCAGTGGTGTTGCAAGATGGAAGGTTGCCTTATTACAGAGCTTCGGATGAATACTTGTCAGGGAAGAAGTTCCGTTTATACGTCAGTAATAACGAACCGGGATGGGTGTATGTGTTAGGTTCTGACCTGACAAACAACGTGACTAAACTTTTCCCCTATTCTGACAATATTAGTGCCCTCTTGGATTACAATCGAAATAATATCGCCATACCGGATGAAAGTCACGAATTTCAATTTGATAATGTGGCAGGTACGGATTACTTTTGCGTGCTATACTCTCAGGAAGAATTGGATATTGACCGCGTTATCAAAAATATGAGGGATGCTTCCGGTTCGTTCTACGAAAAGTTGATCTCAGTTATGGGTACAAAGTTAGTGCCGAAAGAGGATATTGTCTATGCTCCTGATAAAATTAAAGTTAAAGGAAAGTCTAATTCTGTGCTTGTCCCATTGGTTGTGGAAATAAACCATAAGTAGCGAAGTAGAGAGGGAGTTTTTCCCACATCGAATGAACGCCCTTTCTGACAAATGTCAAAAAGGGCGTTACGACATATAAAGAAAACTTACAAACGTACACCTTATCTCCACATGATAGAGGGATTTGGAGGGGATTACATTTTGAGGAGGGAGGAGGAATTGTCGGAGTTGTTGAGGGAGCGGCGGGCGGTGCGGAAGATGGAGCCGAAATCGGCAGAGTAGGTGAGGGAGAGGACTATCATGTTGCCGTTGTGCTTGATGTAGCGATCGTTGGTGGAGGGATTGACAGCGGAGTAGTTCCCGGAGGGATAGCGCGTGCCTTTCTTGTCGAACATATACATCCAGTCTACTCCGAATGTCCAGTGGTTATTGGGTCTGTATTCTATGCTGAGAGCGTCGCCGTTTTCATCTTTGCGAACTGTCTGACCATTGAGGTATTTGCCGGGTAGTTTTCTCCAATAAGAGAGGGTTACGGGACCTTTGTTCCACCATAGGGAGATTGAGGCGTCAAAAGAGTTAAGGTGGTGTCGCCAGGTTGGTTCATCACCGTAAGCGTTATTATAGCTGAACCAATCCTGTCCGGCTGTCTGATAGTGGGTGAAGCTCATATAGAGGTTGGCACCGAACCCGTGAAGGTCTGAAATTCTGAGGGTAAGATCATTCTGGAAACAACGTCGCCACTTTGCATTCATCGATTGAGAGAAGAAAAGATGGTTGCCTATATATGTAACATCAGTGAAGACATCATTAAGGGTATTTATCATTGCCGTATAATAGTTGGCTGAGAATTTACCTGTCTGATAGGTGAAATTGATACCGTAGAAGAAATTTTCAGCTACTTTAAGGTCGGGATTTCCATTTGATATAAGGTAGGGAGAGATCTGTTGGGGATAATTGGTAAGGGCGGTCAGAGAGGGGATATTGGGATAGTAACGGAAATTCCCTTGGATATTCCAATGTTTGTCGATGTTCCATGAGAGTTGGGCAGTGGTAAGATTGCGTATGAAGTGCCGTTTGTTAATGTCGTTCTCTACCCAGAACATCTTAGCTCCCGTTGCAATCGAGAAAAATACTTTGCCTACCTGCTGACCTATACGGGCGTAGACGTAGTTATTATTTTCGGTGAGGATGGGCTTGTAGTCGGATGTAAGGTAGGAGTTGGTGCTTCGTGACACGGTATTCTGATAACCGGCTGAAAGGGAGGTTTTATCGCTGAAATTGTGGATGTAGCTTATCTCGCTTATAAGTGAGCGACGGCGAGAATCGACATTCATAATGTAGTTGTCCTCGCTACCATCTTCATACATATAAAGATTGTTGCGACGATAATCGTCGGAGCTGAGTGTGCCCACCAGCTGCGCTTCGAGGGAGTTCTTATCATTGAAATCGCGACGGAAGAAGAGGTCGAGAGAAGGAGCGAATTGCTTGCCGGTGGAGAGATTGTCGTAATTATAATCTCCTAATTCGGAATCTATAGTATGAGCTAATACCCGGCTTTTATTAGAGGTAGGAGTTGCACGGAAGGTAGTTGAGAATAAGGTCTGGAGGTTGGGGCTGTAATCGTATTTCAGCCTCATATTTTGGGTGAAGTAATTGAAAGGATTACGGTCAGTAGTTTTGAGGTTCACACGGAAATCATCGCCGATAAAGCTTTCAGAAGATGTGTCGTAGACTTGTTGGTAATTTCGCCAAGAGGGATTGTAGGAGAGTGTGAATTGTGACGGTCCTTGATGGTAGGACGCTTGTATATTGGCATCGACAAAGGCAGTTAGGATTGCAGAGCGTCCCCAGGCGTAGAATTGACCGCCGTCGTTACGTTGCTTCAGGGTTATGTTTATCAGTCCGGAATTACCTTTGTCGGCATATCGGGCAGGGGTAATGCGAGAGTATTCTATCTTTTCAATATCTTTTGGTTGGAGGGAATTGACATCTTCCATTGTGGAGGGAACACCGTTGATAAGGATTACGGGCGTGCCACCGTCAACGCTGAGGGTGCGGTTGATGGGGTCGGCTTGTAAACCTGAAAAAGGTAATTTCTGGAAGAGACGGATGGAGGTGGCAGAGGCTTTGACATCTGCCATAGAGGGGAATACTATGGTACGTCCTTTAGAGTTGATTTGTGATTGGGCAGTGACAGTCACTTCTTTGAGGGTGACACCTTCGTTGAGGAAGACTCGACCGAGATTGATGTTCTTGGCTCCGGATTCAATAAGTATTTCGGTAGATTCGTAGCCGGTCATACTTATTTCGAGGGTAAGAACGGATTTGATGTCAGTCTGTAGGGTAAAAGCGCCGTCGGTATCGGTGGATGTGCCGGAGATGAATTTTTGGTCGGCAAGCAAGCGACAGGTTGCACCTGCTACTGCCGTGGAGTCACTGTCAGAGCTTACTATACCCGATATTGTGCGGGCTTGGATGATGTGGAGAGAAGCTGCTAATACAAGCAATAGGCTAAGAATACGCTTCATGTTGTTTTTTTATGATGGGTTATGATTGATGTAGCGGAATGTTGGGTTATAGTCCTATACCTGAAAGATGCAAAATCTTTGAAGATTATGTGAGCCTTAATGAATGGTGAATCCTACCTTAATGAATGGTGGGATTTTAAAGGTAGAGGTATTCTTTGAAGGATACATAACTTTAGAGAATATTGTGGTCTAAGAGGGTAGAGCTACATATATAAAACCTGAAAGTTGTAATTTTGTGACAGTAGATAGAAATTTTTTCATAAATTTAGGGTGATACATTGGATTTTTAATGTATCACCCCATATGGTTTTTGGTAATTTAAGCAACTGTTATTGGTAGAACGGTTTTAAGTAGCCCATGCGGGCAGATATATTTTTATTCATAGTTAGATGTGGTTTGATATTTTTACGAGTTACTTAATCAGTTGAAGACGGCTGTCAGCAATACTATTATTAAACCGCTGAGAATCAATAATCCTGAGTCTACGAATCCTCTTTGACTTTTGAGACGGATTATTTCCATAGCAGCTGAACGCTGACCGACGGGACGTGGGCTAAGATTTTTTGTTGAGTAATGATCTTTTAAACGAAGAGATATTCTCATAACGATTCCCACAAGTAATAAAGCAATACCTAAAGCAAACATAGTTTTGATTTTTTATGCCGGGGTTTAGTCCGGCGGTGTTTTTCATAATTTATTTAACTCTTTCAAATGCGTTGGATGTTACAATCGCAATGTGAATTTATCTATCAAACGAAAAAAGGCAGAAAAAGGTTTAATTAATTTGGATTTAATATATTTTAACATTAGAATAAAGATGTGGAGTAGGGATTTTGAGGAATTCACCTTGCGACACACCTCTTGCAGCATGAGGAGAGGATTGGAAGGGGCACCCGAATATAAACCTCTTACAGAGGTAGTGGGGGAAGGCTTAAAGTTGGGCTGAGGGGGAGGCAATAGGAGGTGGAGAAGAGAAGAGAGGAGGGAGATAATGGAGAAGAGAGGGAAATGGAGAGGTGGGGATAAGGGGGAGATAGTGGTTAGTGGTAGAGGATGGGGGTGGTGAGGGAGTGGGTGAGAGTAGCGGGGATGTCGATGAGGCGTTGGT
>CAMWTL010000209.1 GCA_947177145.1 uncultured Porphyromonadaceae bacterium | reverse complement strand
TCAATCCCACCCTCACCCAAAACTTCTGAACCGTGTAGCAGTAAACATACAAAAAATTGCATACTGTTTTGCGTGTAGAACAAAAAATAACTAATTTTGTTCTACACGCAAAACAGTATAGATATGATACGTAATGAAACCCTCCGTGAGGTAATGCTCGAAAACCGTACTGAAGTAATGATGCATACGGTGATACCCCGTAACATAAGTCTTGAAAATTTCGACCGACAAGTTCTTGTAGGTGTTCGCCGTGCAGGTAAGTCATATATTCTTTATGGCAGAATACAGCACTTGATAGCCAAAGGGTATGATTGGGATGAAATCGTATATCTCAATTTTGAGGATGAGCGACTTGCCGGAATGACTGTTGAGGATCTCAATAAGATTTTGGAGGTGCATGGGCAGTTGAGTGACAAACGTCCAATGCTCTTCCTCGATGAAATACAGAACATCGACGGATGGGAGAAATTTGCCCGTAGAATAGCCGACAACAAATACAAGGTGGTGATTACCGGAAGCAATGCAAAGATGCTTTCAAAAGATGTGGCATCTGTATTAGGAGGAAGATATATAACACAGGACGTTTTTCCATTTTCATTCAGTGAATATCTTAAAATCAACGGTATAAATCCCGACAGTGAATTGTTAACAGCCACAACAGGCGACAGGTCAAAGCTTATGAAGCACTTTGAGGAATACTTCCAATTTGGAGGCTTTCCCGAATGTGCAACTCTACCGGTAAAGAGAGACTATCTGACAAGTCTGTATCAGAAGATTTTCTTGGGAGACATAGCAGCTCGCAATAAAATCGAAAATATATTTGCGTTGAGAATTCTGTTCAAAAAGATGGCAGAAAGTGTCAAGCAGCCAATATCGTTTACAAGAGCTACTAATATCGTGGCATCGACAGGAGCGAAGATAGGCAAAGCCACTGTCATCAATTATCTTGGATATGCCTCAGACGCTTATTTGCTTCTGACTGTTCCCAATATTGCCGATAATCTGACCGACAGAATCACCAACCCAAAATATTATTTCATCGACAATGGTATCATATCATTATTGGCGATGGATATACGTACCTCTTTGCTTGAGAATCTTGTTGCGTTGGCACTATTCAGAAAATATGGTATAAAAGATTCGGTTTATTTCTACAACCACGGTATAGAGGTTGACTTTGTCATTCCCGATGAAGAGACAGCAATCCAAGTGTGCTACTCGATGAATAACTCTGACGGCACTTTTGACCGTGAAACTTCAGCACTTGTCAAACTGCAAGATAGGATTAAAACGAAAAGGAACATCATCGTGACCTATGAAGACGAAGGTGTAATAAAAACCAACGGCATAGAGATAGAGGTAATTCCGGCATGGAAGTACATTTTGAAAAAATGCTGAACGATTTTTGACTATTCTTAGAGAGGTATGTACTATTAGACTATTGGCTATGCTGATATCTATATAGAACTACATAAGCGAAGCTCACGGCAACACTGTCGGAACGTCGCTTATGTTAAAAACGCCTTGTATTTAGGAATGTCTTGCTAAGTTCAGTGGGTTACCACATATAGAATACCAGAGCCGAGATAGTCAAGGATTTTCTATATTTTTGGTATCGCTATCGGTGACTTGGACATCACTAACGGTACTTTTAATACCGCTATCGGTATCTTGAGTATTAATAGTGGTCTCTGTATCGCTAATAGCATCCGGTGTAGAGTTATCGGTAGGAGCGGCGTTGGAGGACTTGCGCTTCTTGCGACGTTTGGGACGGCGCGGAGGTTGTGGGTCCTCTTTCTGTTGCTCTATATCCTCAGGATCGCCCGGTGTCACTCCCAGTGACTCGGTAATCAGTTCAGCAACGTAGTCGCTGGCAATGCTGTTGCCGAGACGGCGACGCATATTCTTATAGCCCGACACCTGCCATTCACGCTTGGGAGAGTTCTGGAGAAGAGGCGACAGTTCACGGGCTATGGCAGCGGGCGTACACAGATGAAGCAGTAGCTCCGGAACCACACTGTTGCCCACAATAAGGTTGGGAAGCGACACAAATTTCACTTTCAGCACCTTCTCCATGAGCTTATAGGTGAACTTGCTGCCGTTGCCACGGTAACACACCACCTGCGGAGTACCTATCAGTGCTGTCTCAAGAGTGGCAGTGCCCGAGGTCACGATAGCTGCACGGGAATATTTAAGCAATGTGGGCGTAGAGCCGAACACCAACTGCAAGCCGGGATCCTGCGCCACCTCACGGTAGAACTTCTCAGGCACAGCCGGAGCAGCGGCAACCACATAGTCATAGTCGGGAAATCTGCGTGCCGCCGCTATCATCAGCGGCAGATTGTTGCGTATCTCCCCTTTACGCGAACCCGGCAGCAAAGCTATAATAGGCTTTTCCGGGTTGTTCAGACCTTGCCTTTCCACAAAATGCTTGCGGGGGGGAAGATGACCCAACGCATAATCCATCTCCTGCACCGAGGGATTACCCACATACGTCACCTCATAACCGTGTTTCTGGAAAAATCCCACCTCAAACGGAAGAATTGAGTAGAGATGGTCTACATATTTCTTAATCTGCTTCACACGCCATTCTTTCCATGCCCACACCTTCGGGGAGATGAAATAATCTACCTTTATCCCAAGGTTATGTGCATATTTGGCTATTTTAAGGTTAAAGCTCGGATAATCTACAAGTATCAGCACATCCGGACGGAATTCCCTTACCATACGCTTCGCAGCGTTGAGGTTACGCATAATCTGCGGCAGTTTCCGGATCACTTCCGAAAAGCCCATCACGTTCATATTCTCGTAATGCACTTCAGGCAAAGCTCTCGCAGCCTTTGCCATAAGATCGCCGCCAAAGAATTTAAACTCGGCTTTAGAGTCGAGCTTACGCAATGAAGTTATCAGATTGGAGGCATGAAGGTCGCCGGATGCCTCTCCGGCAATAAGCATATATTTCATTTAAACAATTTCCAAGACGTCTTGAGCGTTTATCTATCATGAATATGATGCGCTCTATACTATTGACGTGTGTCGCTATGGTTGGTTTAATCATATCGTCGTGTATAAACGATGATTTTACCACCTCACCATCCGCCACACTTACATTCTCGACCGACACCGTGAGTTTCGGCACAGTCTTTACGGATTTAGGCACCCCTACCGCGCGGCTACTCGTGCATAACCGCAACAAGAAGGGTGTCAGCATATCCTCTATCCGTTTCCGTAATCCCGACACCCCTTTCACATTCAATGTGGACGGGGTAAGCGGCTCAACATTCCGCGATGTGGAGATTCGAGGAGAGGATTCCATCTACATTTTCATAGAATGTTTTATCGACCCTAACGAATCAATCACACCGATAAGGGTAGCCGACCAACTTGAATTCATAACCAATGGAGTTACGCAGGAAGTTGAAGTCGAGGCATGGGGACAAAATGTGCGCCGATTGAGATCGTTACGGGTAGAGCAAAACATGACTCTCACTCCGGAACTCCCCTACGTGGTGTTTGACACTCTCACCGTCGCTCAAGGTGCCACACTTACCATCGAGCCGGGTACACAGTTGCTTTTCCACGACAAAGGAGCTATGCGTATAGAGGGAAAAATCAATGCCAAAGGCACACCGGAACTCCCGATACATTTCAGAGGTGACCGTATCGACAATGTGTTGCCTAACGTGAGCTACGACATTATGGCTGGGCAATGGGACGGCATAACAATTGCTCCCGAATCATTTGACAACCGGCTGGAAAACGTCAATATGCGCTCTACGGTAAACGGTCTGCGCATAGATTCCTGCGGTGATGTGTCACGCTCGAAGCTGACGCTGGTGAACAGCTGGCTTCATAACTCCCGCACCACTGTGCTGGAAAGCCGTTATGCCAAAGTAGATGCCTACGGATGCTGTTTCTCAGAGGCTGCCGAAGCAGTGGTGCTTCTCACCGGTGGGGAACATCAGTTTACACAATGCACCATCTCCAATTATTATCTCTTCGCAGTGCCTTCGGAGGCTAACCTTACCCTTCACCATCTACTTACAGAGGATATGGGAGGTTCCTTACCACCCCTGATGAAAGCCAACTTCGACAACTGTATAATCTACGGCATGGCATTGCCGGTATCACCTACGGACCTTACCGGAGCGGATGTATTTGTGCGTAATTGTCTTGTCAAGACAAAAGGTGAAGACGACGCCAATTTCCTTAATTGCATATGGGACGAGGATCCTCTCTTCCTTACAGTGCGGTCTGATTACTACTTCAACTATCATCTGAAGCCCGACTCTCCCGCGCTTGGAAAGGGTAATCCGGAGTTTGTCACTCCTGAATGTCTCTATGATATGGACGGCGTAGACCGCCTCACATCAGAGCCTGACCCCGGTCATCCCACATTGGGAGCCTATGCCCTTCCCGAAGATCCCACAGAGGAAACCCCCTAAACCTTAAACCCTAAACCCTAAACCTTACGTGGAAAAGCATCGATCATTGATCCGGGCGTAGCGTTGATAATCTCAATGCCACGCGCCCGTGCATAGTCAGCTATCTCCCAATAGCTTCTGAAAGCCACCGTCATACTTC
>CAMWTL010000208.1 GCA_947177145.1 uncultured Porphyromonadaceae bacterium | reverse complement strand
GTGTTCATACGGGCTGCGATATTCTCAAAGTTGGTATATTTGAGAATACCTTCAGTCTTCTTATAACCGAGAGAGAAGAAGGCTGTGCCCTTCTCGGAAGAAGTTGAAACAGAAGCGTCGTAGTGCTGTGCAAAACCTGTGCGGGAAATCTCGTCGAGCCAGTCGGTGTTAGACATTCTCATTGTCTGATTACGGTTGATATAACCGTCATACTGACCGTTGACCGTATAGTTCACATATTCACCGGTAGTAGGATTGTAGGCGCGGATAGGATAACCGGAAGCAGCATTGAGGTTAAGACCATAGCTTGAAGCATAAGCCACAGGGTCGATGCCGTCGTTGAGGGCAGCCTGAGCCATTGCTGTAGCATATCCGGGTGTGTTGAGCAGCTTCATCTTCGACTGTGAAGAATAGAACTGCGTGGTGAAGTTAGCATTGAGGCTCACGTTTACCTTGCCACCGCTCTTGCCCTTCTTCGTAGTAATGATGATCACACCGTTGGCAGCGCGAGAACCGTAGATAGAAGCGGAAGCCGCGTCCTTGAGCACCTGCATACTCTCGATGTCGTTCATGTTAAGAGAGTTCAGAGTGGCTGTGGTGGGCACACCGTCGATGATGAACAGAGGGTTCTGGTCAGAGTTGAAAGAACCGATACCACGGATGCGGACTGTACCGGTGCCTGACGGAGAACCTGTAGCAGACACTGTCATGCCCGGAACCTTACCCTGGAGAGCACGCATCGGGTCGGTGTCGGAAGTAGTTTCGAGTGATTTGGTTGACACTACCGATACAGAACCGGTGAGGTCGGCTTTGCGGACTGTCTGATAACCTACCACTACCAACTCGTCGAGAAGGTCGGCATCTTCATCCATATAGACGGTCATTGACTCCTCCGCAGGGAGTTCTACAGGCTGATAGCCTACATAGGAAAACTTAAGGGTTGAGCCTACCGGCACAGTTAATGAGAAGGCACCGTCGATGTCGGTAGAGGTACCTTGCTGGTTCATCACGCATAAGACGGTAGCGCCAATCAGAGGCTCGTCGTCAACACGTGAATAAACGGTTCCGTTCACAGTGATGGTCTGTGAGTACGCTGTCACTGCAAAGAGCAGGAGCATCAGCGCTGAGAGGATTCCTTTTTTCATGTTATGTTAGTTAATGGTTAAAATTTCTGCCGCAAAGTTAAGAACTGTTTCAACATAACATATATAAGGCTTGTTGCCGCGAATATCAATTTTCAGGGTAATCCGACATAGTTAAAACCAACGCTGATTTTTTTATAACATTATTAAAAATTCCTCATGGCCCCTATCACACATAAAAATTGCAATAAGCTAATTATTAGCTTATTGCAATTTTTGAATACAACTTTTGTAGCATCCGGGGCAACAATTATAATATCACCGCGCATCCCGTGTATCAGTCGGAGAGCAACCGAAAGCCTCCTTGTAACACTTAGAAAAATAGGCAAGCGAGGTGAAACCCACGGCATATGCAATCTCGCCAACCGTCTTTTCCGTACTCAGGAGCATCGTCTTCGCTTTCTGAAGACGAAGGCTACGGATAAGCTCCACAGGGGTGTAATTGGTGAGTGCCTTGATCTTTCTTGTAAACTGCGACTGCCCCAGACCCATCTGCGCAGCAACCTCCGACACCTGAAGATCCGGATCAGCCAAACGTTCCTGCACAAGCTCCACAAAGCGTGTATAGAATTCACTTTCCACATCGTTGGGGCGATGGGAACCCTGAGAGGCTTTCTTAACCGGAGCTTTCTCCTTGCGTGGCTCAGCTCCCCCCTTCCCGTACAGTTCACGGATTCTCTTCCGGTTCAGTAGAAGATTACGACAGCGGGCAGTGAGGACATCAAGATTGAAAGGCTTCGACATATAGGCATCGGCGCCGTGCTCATAACCTGCCACACGCTGCTCGTCAAGCGAACAGGCTGTGAGCATCAACACAGGAATATGTGAAGTAGAGACCTCCTCTTTCAGACACTTCACACACTCGAAACCATTCAATCCCGGCATCATCACATCGCAAAGTATCACATCGGGCACATATTTCGTAGCCATCTTTAAGCCCTGCATACCGTCAGAAGCAGTGAGCACATTATATTCCTCTCCCATCTGTCCGCTAATGAGGGCACGTATGTCGCGGTTGTCATCTATAACAAGTAGTGTCGGCTTGTCGTCGCTGAAAGTATCCTCATTCACTTCCACCGCAGCAAGCTCCGTCTCTATATCTTCACCGGATATATGCGACTCCACCACCCTCTTCTCCTCAGTATGGTAAATAGGGAATGTTACCGTAAATTCACTCCCCTTTCCTTTCTCACTCGCCACAGTAATCGAGCCGCCGTGAAGCTCAACAAAAGCCTTGGTCAAAGCAAGACCTATGCCCGAACCTTTCGGATTAGCACCCTCCACCTGATAGAAGCGGTCGAATACCCTCTCTACCTCCTCCGGGGCGATGCCGCAGCCGGTGTCTTTCACAGAATAAGACACTGTGGAATCAGTCTGCTTAAACGCCACTGTTATCTTCCCATTATCCGGGGTGTGCTTGAAAGCGTTACTCATAAGGTTAAAGAACACCCTCTCCATCTTCTCGACATCTACAGCAACAGTGTGTACCCCCTTCTCCTCAACATCAATCACCAAACGAATGTCGCGTTTCCGTGCAACTTCCTTGAACGCTTCTGCCCAATCTCTGAGAAGACTTGGAAAGACCACCTCTGAGAGTTTCTGCTCCTGTTTACCATTCTCATATTTACGGAAATCAAGAATCTGGTCGATAAGACGACGCAAAATCACCACATTCTTCTTCGTGAGCTGCATAAGTGAACGGCAGCGTGGAGTGAGACACGGATCTTCAGCCACCTGCTCAACAGGTCCGGCAATAAGGGTGAGCGGGGTGCGCAGGTCGTGTGAGACGTTGGTGAAAAACATCAGTTTCGACTTGGTTGCCTCACTTAGCTGCACATATAGTTTTTCCTGCTTATCCTTCTCCTCCTGAAGTTGACTGTTCTTAAGCTCAAGCTCATTCTGATGGCGACGGTTGGCATAGATACTCCTTAATAATACGAACACCAGTCCACACAGAAGGAGCGCAATCGCCACAAATGCCCAAAGAAGCATTTTCTGCGATGAATAGCGCACCAGCTGACGGTCAATCTTATCATTAAGGAGTGTGATTTTCGCCGTCTCCTCGTTAAGGAGTGTATCCTGAGCAAGCAGAATGTCAGCATTAGAAGCGTCAATCGGCGAGAGAGGTGATATTTGTGTGATGCGTTCATATGGCTCTTTATTAAGTACAGCCAAAGCAAGCCGTAGCAACCGCTGACCCTCCGTTGGGTAAAGGAATGTGGCAGTAAGCTTACCCTCCGACACACCTTTTATACCCTGATGGGGGAAACCGTCAATGCCAATCACCGCTACATCTTCACGACCGTTATCCTTAAGAGCTTGGGCAGCTCCGAGACCCATATAATCCGTATGGGTGAATATCATATTTACGTCCGGATGCTGTTTAATCAATGAGTCAGTCAACTGGGCTGCCAAGTAATCGTGCCAATTGGCAAATACACTCGCTAATACTTCCATATTCGGATTCTCCTTCACGCCATCCATAAAGCCTTCGTGGCGAAGTCGTGCCGGAGAAGCTGATTCAGGACCTCGTATCTCAATTATCTTCAACGGCTTGTTTCCAAGAGTCTTGGCATATTTCACCACCCCTTTTCCAAGGGCATAGTTATCCACCTCCATATGGGCAGTAAAATCGTCACTGTTTATCCGTCGGTCAAAAGTGACCACAGGTATACCTTTTGCCTTAGCCTCCTTTACCACATCCACAAGAGGTTCCGACTCATTGGGCGATAAGATAATCAGGTCATATCCGTTGTCGATGAAATAACGCATATCCTCCTGTTGCCGTCGGGAATCGTTGTCGGCATTACGGATGTCAAGCTGCACATCGGAATGATTGAGAAGCTCCATCCGCAAATCCTGATTTGTCTTCTCGCGCCAATAATCTCCGCTGCATTGAGCCACACCTATCTTATATCTCTTCTCATCATCAGAATGGCAAGCAGCCATAATAAGTGATAAAAAGAGGGTTAATAAAATGAATCGGCAATTTGACCTTCGGTTCATAATATTATAAGGTTAATCTAACAGAAATATAAAATTTGAATTACAGAATCAACAATTCACGCCACAAATATAATGTATTTTATCAAATTGCGCAAAATGATATATCTAAAAAAGAGAAAATACACTGTCAAAAGGTTGGAAACGACATTTTCGGAAAATCAGATAATATGGATGGAATTAAATCGTTACATAATCAAACATCAAAATCTATGCTGAGAAAACTGACCTTTACTATTATGATGCTGTTTGCCATTTCGCTGACAGCGCAAACCAATCTCCCTGCTGATAAGGGAGGAGTTTGGAAAGCCTCCGACGGCAAACACATTAACTGCCACGGAGGGGCAATCCTTAAAGCTCCGGACGGAGTGTATTACTGGTATGGCGAACACCGTGGGGACCATGCCCCACAAGAGGGAGTGGCTTGCTATACGTCTACCGACTTGAAAAACTGGGAGAATCGCGG
>CAMWTL010000207.1 GCA_947177145.1 uncultured Porphyromonadaceae bacterium | reverse complement strand
CGTATTGCCCATTATCCACAAGATCCTGCTGTGCTGGAATATGCCGACCGGTTAGGCCTGCTCGTATGGGAGGAAATCCCACTTATCGACGCTGTGCCAAACGATTCGGCATATGCCAACACTGCCGAAACAAATCTACGGGAGATGATAACCCAGCATTACAATCATCCCTCTGTAATTATGTGGGGCTATATGAATGAGATTCTTCTGAATGCACATAGGGAGAATCCCGATGACAGTGCTTTCAGTTCTGCCCTCGACCGCACCCACAAACTGATTTCACGCCTTGAAAACGTAACGAAAAAGACCGATCCCACTCGTTTCACAACAATGGCTTTCCACGGAAGCGATGAATACCGTAAAGTTGGTATAGCAGCCGTCCCCGACATCAATGGATGGAATCTTTATCAGGGTTGGTATGGCGGCGACCTCACCGGTTTTGAGAAATTCCTTTCTACGGAACATCGAGAAAATCCCTCTAAGCCCATTATCGTAAGTGAATATGGAGCCGGATCTGACCGCAGACTTCATTCACTCTCTCCGCAGCCCTTCGACTTCAGCATAGAATATCAGC
This sequence comes from uncultured Porphyromonadaceae bacterium, assembly GCA_947177145.1. Taxonomy (GTDB): domain Bacteria; phylum Bacteroidota; class Bacteroidia; order Bacteroidales; family Muribaculaceae; genus Lepagella. The sequence goes on along the minus strand of CAMWTL010000207.1, from coordinate 4,045 downwards.
AGAAATATCTTGAACACTATATGAGGGTAATCGAAGACAATGCTTTCGTAGCCGGTGGTGCTCATTGGAATTTGATAGACTTCGGCTCTGCAATACGCGATGAATCTATGCCGAGAATCAACAACAAGGGTTTGCTATACACAGACCGTACTCCTAAGGATGTCTACCATTTCTTTAAGGCATCGTGGCGTGATGATATAGACCACGTGTATATAGCTTCACGCGACTGGCCTATAAGAACTGTGGTGTCTGATTCTGCCGTTGTGACAATGCCTGTCAAGGTATATGCCAATACGCCTAATGTAGAGCTTACGGTCAACGGAAAGAGTGCAGGGAAAGTCGATGTGGAAAATCATACCGCTCTCTTCAATGTGCCTCTCCAAGCCGGTATAAACAACATCATAGCCCGTGGCGGTAACTCTCTTGACGCTTTCAACCTTAAACTCGACATAGTGCCCGCTACGCTTACCCCGGCAAATATCGGCCACCTTGAACTGGCTGTCAACGTAGGTAGCAACTGCTCATTCGTCTCACCCGTAACCGGGCTCACTTGGGTAGACGACCGCGAATACCAACCCGGAAGCTGGGGACATATAGGAGGGAAACGTAGGAGCGTCACTTCAGAGATAAAAGGCACCGAAGAAGGACCTCTCTTTCAGACAATGCTGGAGGGAATAGAGGAATATCGCTTTGATGTGCCTGACGGTGAATATGAGATTGAGCTTGGTTTCGCCGATCCTTCCGGACCTGCAACATCCTTAGCCTATATGCTCAACCGTGATGCCGGAGCTGACAACGAGCTGACCCGCTTTACGGTAGAAATCAACGGTACTCCCTTAGCATCAGATTTCACCCCCTCTACAGTCAACGGAAGTAAGTTTGCCACCATAACAAAATATATTCTCCCCTCAGTCAATAACTCAATCAGCATTAAATTCATACCCTTATCAGGCACACCATTACTGAACACAATAAAACTGCGCAGATTATGAAAAAATACCTTGTGGTATTGGTGTTGGCAACAACATTCGCGTCAGCCAATGCCTATGTCTGGAATTCCACTCGACTCTTCACTGTAAAGGAGAATATAAACCGTCCTTTCTATCAGGCATCGCTCCAACCATTCCTTGAGAAAGCCGACAGTGTTCTGACTCTCCCACCTCTCTCTGTTATGGATAAGTCAGTTATCCCACCGAGCGGCGATCAGCACGATTATATGAGCCAGGCACGCTACTTCTGGCCCGATCCTTCAAAACCTGATGGACTTCCCTACATAAATCGCGACGGCGTAACAAACCCTGAGATTTATAAGCTCGACCGTAACCGGCTCGGTGAGACAGCTGACCGTATCACAACACTTGCAGTGGCTTATTATCTCACCGATGACGAGAAATATGCTGAAAAAGCAGTCGAGCTGATAAAAGTATGGTTTCTTGACAAGAATACACGAATGAATCCTAATCTGGAATACGCACAGATGATTCCGGGACATAACGAAGGGAAAGGCAGATGCTACGGACTGCTTGACACTTATTCATTCGTGGAGATGGCGAGTGCGCTCCCCTTGCTTGAAAAGTCGAAAGCATTCACACCGAAAGATCAGAAGGCTCTCCGCAATTGGTTTTCATTACTTACGAATTGGATGCTTACTTCACCGCAAGGCATCGAGGAGAGTCAGCAAGCCAACAACCATTCCACTGCCTACGATGCACAGCTTATGGCATTCGCTCTATATGCAAGGCGACGTGATGTGGCTATGAAAGTAGCGAAAGAGGTTGCCGAAAAACGTATCTTCACCCAGATTGAACCTGACGGCAAACAACCACAGGAACTGTGGCGTACTCTTTCTTATGGTTATTCCCAATATAACCTCACTCATCTTCTTGACATACTTGAGATAGCTGATATTTACCAACTTGATCTGGGCAACACCGTTTCTGCTGATGGACGCAGTATAGAAAAGGCACTTGAATTTCTTGCCCAATATATCGGCAAAGACGCTCCTCAATGGGGATATACTCAGATTTCAGGTATGGAAGGGAAGAAACAGGATGTGTTGAAAGATTTGTATAGATTCTATATTTTAAATCCTGAACGTGCCGATTTTGCCGCTAAATATTATGCTAACCGTATACTCGATTATTCGGATTATTTTAATCTCGTTTATTTGAATCCTCGTGAAAAGGATGATGCAATGGTAGCAGTGCTTCCTCAATTGGAATACGCGGTAAAATGTGTCGGAGAAGCGATAAGGGAGAAGGAAAATGCCGCAGAGCGGAAAGTGACACCACGTTCTCTCACTAAAGATGGGAATTTAGCTATGGTAAACTCCCACGACTGGTGTTCCGGCTTCTTTGCAGGTACTTTATGGCAAATCTACGATTATACGAATCAGCCTGAATGGAGAGAAACCGCAATCTCCTGGACTTGGCCCATAGAGGATGCAAAATGGCATAAGGGTACCCACGACCTCGGTTTTATGATGAATGATAGTTTCGGTAAGGCTTACGAGCTGACCGGCGAGCAGTCTTACCGTGACGTGGTGCTTCGGAGTGCCAAGACTCTTTCAACACGCTATAACCCCACAGTCAAATCAATCCGTTCCTGGGACCACAATGCCGATAAGTGGAAGTTTCCGGTTATCATCGACAATATGATGAACTTGGAGATGCTTTTCAAAGCTACAGAACTTACCGGAGATTCCACCTACTACGACATAGCCGTTAACCACGCCAACACAACCCTCAAAAACCATTTCCGTGAAGATGGTTCATCGTATCACGTGGTAGACTATGACCCTTCCACCGGTGAGGTAAGGATGAAATGCACTGCACAGGGTTATGCCGACGATTCTTATTGGAGCCGAGGCCAGGCTTGGGGACTTTATGGATTTGCGCAATGTTATAAGTACACGGGCGACAAACGCTATCTCGATATGAGTGAGAAGATAGCCGACCTTATATTAGGTTTACCCAATATGCCCGGCGATAAGATTCCCTATTGGGATATGCGTATGCCGGAAATAATGGATGCTACACCGGAAAATGTAAACTCTGATGTGCCACGTGATGCCTCGGCTGCCGCTATCCTTGCTTCGGGCTTATATTTGCTCAGCGACTTTGTAGAGCCGTCAAAAGCAGCTGTATATCGTCATTATGCCGATGAATCGGTGGCAAATCTCACCCGCCACTACCGTATACCCGTAGGAGAGAAACAGGGCTTTATCCTCGATCACAGCACAGGTCATCACCCTGCCGGCTCGGAAATCGACGTGCCTCTCAACTACGCCGATTACTACTACATCGAAGCTCTCCTCCGCCAGTAACCTAAGACATATAAATCATTTTAGGTATCTTAATAGAGATACTTTTTAAAGGAATTTTTTACTGAACCGAAAGTAGACACAGTTTGTTTTAAATACGAAAACATAAAGAAAACATAAACTACTATAAAAAACACATAATTATGAAAGCAGAAAAAGCATATATCGTAAGCTTCGGCGATTCCGACAAATATAGTGTACCCTTCGATGGTAGTCGTGAGGAATTTGAGAAATCATCTGAGTTCAAGCACATCAAAGACGCTGTGTTTGACTATGTGAAGAGCAAATTCCCCGAGGCAAAATACAAGGATGTAATTGCCCCCAAGGTTGAGGATATCACCGAGCGTGATCAGGTATATCCTATCCTCAACGAAGACAACCTTGGCAAGCTCAAACACGATGTAGCACGTCAGGTAGAGGTAAAGATGAGCGACAAGGAGCTTAACTCCGACGCTCCCTACTCCAACATCTGATGACTATCCTTACAAAATAACCAAAGACCACGTATTTTTGAGATACGTGGTCTTTTTACAGCATCATCTTTTTGAAGTATCAATAAGGTCTTTAACTGAAGCATATTCAGCCACACCCCCCTTCCTTAACATTCTCCATAGCCAACTCGAAGCCTGACTTTCTTTTTTTCTCATAAATGCTACCATTTCAATACTCTTAGAATTGATAGGAAAGCTATACCAATCCTGATAAGTCAATCTTATATATACC
>CAMWTL010000206.1 GCA_947177145.1 uncultured Porphyromonadaceae bacterium | reverse complement strand
TCTCTTGATACTCGCATCTTTAATCCCTTGAATTAAGTTTAAAAACTCTATCAAAATAAACTGTAACTCTATCAAAATAAAATGAGAGGAGCATTAGTAATATTCGCAGCGATGGTAGTGATAGGCATTGCCCTTTACCTAATCGATATATTCTACTATCGTCGTAAGCAACCTATACAGAATCCTGCCCAACCAATAATACAGAAGGGTGATGACACAGCATCAGTATCATCACCCTCAGGCTCACAAACCTCTGACAATATGCCCAATTCCGCTGCTTTGGCAACCTCTGCCACTGGTGATGGCGGCGAGGGATGCTGCGGTATGCATATGGTATGTGAAAAGACCAATCTCTCCCCCCTCACTGGAGAGATAGTATATTACGACGACGAAGAACTCGACCGTTTCCGTGGCCGTGCGCCTGAAAGCTACACAGCAGAAGAAACAGAAGAGTTCCGTGACGTATTAATGACCCTCCTACCCGAAGACGTAGCCGGCTGGAGCCGAAGCATACAGGTAAGGGAAATCGCCCTCCCCACCGAAGTGCGCGACGAGCTCCTCCTCATCGTCAGCGAGCTCCGCCACCTCTGAGAAATATCCCTACTGATACCCACCACAAAACTTGACTCTATGGAAAAACTGGATTACCCTGTCAGCACTGCCAATTTTGAAAGAATCCGCACAGAAGGCTTTATCTATGTTGACAAAACGCAATACATATATTCTCTTGTCAGCAAGTCGGGGTTCTACTTTCTGAGTCGGCCACGCCGATTTGGGAAGAGCTTGCTATTGTCTACCATAGAGTCTTACTTCTTAGGTAAAAAAGAATTGTTCAAAGGATTGGCAATCGATAATTTGAAATCCGGAGAATGGCTATCCTATCCCGTACTGCATCTTGATTTGAGTGGCAAAGCTTATGTTGACAAAAATAGCCTCACAAGCCTCCTTGATATGCACCTCCAAGCGTGGGAGACAGAGTATGGAATTGGCAACCCCCGTCAAGCGGTAGATGAGAGATTCAATGTAGTTATTGAGACAGTGGCAGCAAAGAGTGGGAAAAAAATTGTGGTATTAGTCGATGAATATGACAGTCCTCTTTCAGATTCAATCGGAAACGAAGAGTTACAAGAACTTTTTCGCGACCAACTTCACGGATTTTATTCCGTGCTCAAGAAGACTGAGAAGCATATCCAATTCTGTATGCTGACAGGAGTAACAAAATTTGGGAAAGTTTCAGTATTCAGCGGATTGAATAATCTGCGTGACATATCTCTTGAAAATAAATATGCAGCCATCTGCGGCATAACAGAAGATGAGTTGCACAGGTATTTTATAGCGGGAATTGAAGACTTGGCTGACGCGGAAGGCTGGAATGTGGAAGAGACCTTAGACCGATTGAAATTCAATTATGACGGCTATCACTTCTCCAAATCTCTTCTTGATGTCTATAATCCCTATAGTGTAATGAATGCTCTCGCTAAAGAGGAAATTGCAGATTACTGGTGCGCGTCAGGAATGCCCACCCTTCTTTCCAAGTCGTTGAGGAACATCGACTATAATTTGGAAAGACTCAACGGCATTATGGTTTCCAACCAGATGCTTGGCAATCTCTCCGTCTATCAGACAGAACCAGTTGCCCTCTTTTATCAGACCGGCTATCTCACCATAAAATCCTACGACCGTTCAACAAATCTATTCACCCTCGGCTACCCCAACAGAGAAGTAGAACGCGGTATTTTAGGTGATATACTAAAACTTTATGTTCCCGACTATGGTGATGTCAACGTTGCCATCACCCTCATGCGCGAAAGTCTGAAAAGAGGGGAACCGGATAAATTCATAGATCAGCTTAAAGCATTCTTAGCAGGTATCCCATCAAAATTACGTACAAGAATAGCCCAATACGAAAACTATTACCATACGATTTTCTATTGTATAGCATCCTTGATTGGACTTGATGTCAGCGTGGAGTACAACACTTCAGAAGGTTTCATCGACCTACTCATCAGAACCTCTCGTTATATCTACATAATAGAATTAAAAATCAATGGCAACGCAGAGTCAGCAATTCAGCAGATAGTCGACAAGCACTATACTCATCCCTTCACAACAGACCCCAGACACCTCTACAAAATCGGCATAGGCTTCTCAAAAGAGACCCACAACATCGATTCATTTATCATAGCCTGATATACTAAAGCCCTTACATCCTGATTTATCCGTTAGTTATCGCTTAAATATACCAATTAAATTTAGGTTCATAGACGATAAAGCTTGGTCCTATTCAAGGTAGGCTTTATCGTCTATGAACCTAAATTTATATCTGATATGGTTATAAATATTACCTGATATTCTTATCTTACTGAGTCGCTCCAAGTTATGGTCTCTTTTACGTCTACCGGCACCTTAGCTATGATATTGTCGGAGGCGTTGCCGATAAGGATCTCAAACTTGCCCGGCTCAACAGTCCACATATGAGTGGAGGGATCGTAATAGGCGAATGAGGATTTATCAAACGTGAGTGTCACATTCTCGGTCTCTCCCGGATTCACATTCACCTTCCTGAATGCCTTCAACTCCTTGTCGGGACGCTCCACGCTGCTCTTCACATCGCGCACATACCCCTGCACAACCTCGGAACCGTTACGCTGACCTATATTAGACACAGGCACTGTCACTGTAAACACACCCTCTCCATCAAATTCCTTTCCGGAAGCGGTAGGATTACCAAATGAGAAATCGGTGTAGCTAAGTCCGTGTCCGAATGCGAAATTCACGTTGCCGCGTTTCAGGCGGTCTGTGTGGCGATAGCCCACATTCAGACCCTCTTTGTAAACCACATCACCGTTGACTCCGGGATATACTAAAGAATCACCCGCAGCGTGGGCAGCATAGTTGGTCAGATCCTTGGCAAAAGTCATAGGGAGCTTACCCGAAGGATTAACCTCTCCAAAAATCACGTCGGCTATAATATGTCCTGCCTCGGAACCGCCATACCAACCCTGCACTACAGCCGGCACATCCTTCAGCCAGGGCATTGCATAGGCATTGCCCGTGAGCGAAACTACCACCAAATTAGGATTTACCTTGGCAAGAGCCTCAATCACCGCATCCTGATTGTAGGGCAGACTGAATTGGTTACGGTCAGTGCCCTCGGCATCCTGATGGTCAGATTTGTTAAGTCCACCAATAAAAATCACCGCATCAGCCTCCTTTGCAGCTTTAACAGCGTCGGCAATAAGTTGCTCGGCACTCCGGCTCTCGCTGAGATCCTGACCTGTGGTGACACCATTATACTCACCGGTGACATCACCGACGTAACCCCTTTCATAAGCCACCTCTACACCATTACCGGCTGCGTATTCCTTAATACCCTCTAACGGTAGTAATTCACGCTGCACCTTCAACGATGAGGAGCCACCACCGACTGTCATCATCTTTATGGCATTCTCACCCACCACCAATATCTTCTTCGTCTTGGAAGGTGACAACGGGAGAAGATTGTTCTCATTCTTCAGAAGCACCACTCCTTCACCGCCAATCTTACGGGCGGCTGCATAGTGCTCGTCACTGTTCAGAGAACCGTAAGGACGGTTACGGTCCATCTCCGTACGCATTATCAGGCGCAGTACCCTTGCCGCCTTATCGTCAAGCTGCGACATCGGGAGCTTCCCTTCATTTATAAGTTTCTCATAGGGCTTGGCAAGGAAGTAATCGTCATAGGCATTGCTGGCTCCCCAGTTAAGACCGTTGGTCCAGGAACCAAATTCCATATCAAGACCGTTCTGTGCTACCTTTTCAGTATTATGCACGGCTCCCCAGTCACTTATAGCAACTCCGTCAAAGCCCCAGTCATTTTTCAGAATATCGAGAAGCAAGGTCGGGTTCTCACAGGCGTGTTCACCGTTATATTTGTTGTAACCGGGCATAATCGACCACGCTCCACCCTCGACCACAGCCGCCTTGAAAGCGGGAAGATAAATCTCGTGTAATGTACGGTCATCCACTATCACATTCACGTGGTCGCGGTCTACCTCCTGATTATTCAGTGCATAGTGCTTCACACAAGCAGCCACACCGTTGCTTTGAACCCCGGTGATGTAAGGTATAACCATACGTGAGGAGAGATAGGGGTCTTCACCCATATATTCGAAGTTACGTCCGTTGAGCGGAGTGCGGTAGATGTTCACTCCGGGACCGAGAAGCACATTCTTATTCCTATACCTTGCCTCCTCGCCTATCGACTCGCCATAAAGACGCGACATCTCCGGGTTCCATGTGGCGGCAAGGCAAGTCAATGCCGGGAAAGCCACGCAGGAGTCGTTGGTGGCACCTGCCTGTTCCCATTCGTCCCACAGCACGTCAGGACGTATTCCGTGAGGACCGTCGGTACACCATATTCCGGGAATACCGAGACGCTGCACACCGGGAGAGCTGAACTTGCTCTGGGCGTGGATAATTCCGATCTTCTCCGCTGTGGTCATTCGTGAGAGAGCGTCCTGCACACGGCTCTCCAAGGGCTTCGAGTCATCAAGGTAAAGGGGGACCGGCTTCTGTGCCGCCGACCATAAAGCTCCGCCTATAAGGGCTGAGGTCAATAGTTCCAGTCTAAATTTCATATCACGATGTCGGGCTTGTTAGTTAGCCTCCACCGCAAAGTTAGCCAACAAAA
>CAMWTL010000205.1 GCA_947177145.1 uncultured Porphyromonadaceae bacterium | reverse complement strand
AGCTTCTGCCGTTGCTCTCGAATAAGGTTATCAATGGCATAAATCAGGTTGTCGGCAGGCAGGTATTGACGAAAGCAGGGACTAAAGGACTTGTCAACGGCTCCAAGTTAGTCCCGATAGCCGGGGGAATCGTGTCAGCAGTGTTCAACGGCTTTGAGGTGGCAAGCTTTGCGAAGATTGCCAAGAAACGGTTTGATAGAAAAGAGCTGGTGGTTATTGAATGAGTTGAAAGGGTTGGAGGGATTATTGGATGTGCCGGCGATTATTGGATGAGGCTGCGGAGGAAGGGGGTTAGCTCGGATGCCATTTTTTCGGCTTGGAGCTTGGAGGGATGGTAGGAGGCTCCGTAACCGAGTTCGCCTGTATGGGGCGACATATCGAAGCGATAAGTGTTAGGGTAGTCTTGTGCAATACGGTCAAGCACTTCCTTCACGTCGGTTAGGGCTTGCCCTTGGAGCATACAGCCGGTGAGGAGTACAATCTTACTGTCAGGATGGAGTTGGCGGAGGTGTGTCAGGAAATCACGATAATGACTTTCGTATAAAGAGATGTCATAGGTATCTAACGAGGTGTCGTTAGTGCCGAGATTAATGCAGATTATAGCGGGATGGAATGATGAGTGATCCCACTCATAATCGTGGTTGTAGAGCATGGTGTAGTCGTATTCGAGTGGCATGGTCTTGGTGTCACCCTCTATCGGACCGCCATAGTTGCGGTAGATGCCGATGCCTGAGCGTGCAACGACATTGAAGTCTGCGTCCAACTCACGTGCAGTCTTATAGGCATAGGTCAGGGTATGGTTTTCGGTATCGTATGAGAAACCGTTGTCTTTGTTGTTGTCCTCTATGCCATAGCCGCAGGTTATGGAGTTGCCAATAAATTCGATTTTCAGGTCAGGTTTATCCTCCGCAGGAATCAGCTCCCCGTCAATTATAAATGACCGGAATTGCGGGTTGAATTCATATCCCTCTATAGCGTAGGTAATGCGGGCAGTGTGTAGGGTGTTAGAAAGATTTTTCGCAATGGTAAGCAGGGAGTCGGAAGATGTATAGACTATCTGTTGCGGTGCTCCATTGTCTATCTCTACGATAAACTTACCGCTGCCGGGAGATGTCTCCATATCAAGGGCTGTGCCTTTGAATCGGAGCAGGGCAGTGGTGCCCGGATAATTGAACATGCCGTGTCCCTTGTCATCCCAATGGATGCGCCCCATATAGGCTATGTCGGGGTGATTGGCGGGGATACGTGTATTACTCAATGCCTGCGGGCTATGAAAGAGATAAGTCGCAATAAAAAGGAGGGTGGTCAATATGGAGTTGGTGAGTTTCATATATTGGGGTGTTTAACAGTGCAAAATTAATAAATTAATCCGTTTGGCAAATAGTGGCGATTAAAATAGCAAAGTATCTGATATAAAAGTATAGGTGGGTGACATGAGTTTATAAGAACCGGAAGCGAGTTTTTTAAGTTTTTTGTGTACTTTTGTAGTCGTAAAACTGAGGTATGTGTTTTATATGAGACGACTTTTAATTTGCCTATTGGTATTAGTAGGTATTTTCTCCTTTGCTTTTGATGCCCGGTCGCAACTGATTAAGAAGGCGGGGCAGCTTATCCAGACTGCCTTTGACGACAACAGACAATCTGACACTGTGGCGGTGACGGAGGCAATGGTGCTTGAGGAGGAGCTTAAGGCGGATTCCTTGCGTATCCAGGAAATGAACCTCCAACTTCAGGAGATGAAGCTTAACGAGATACTTCTGCGTGCTGAACTCGACCGGGAGCGAAACATGAACCAGATTGCCGATTCGCTTAAACGGGAGGAGCAGCGTCTGGTGATCGACTCCCTGAGGAATGTTACCAAGGGTGTGCCGGTGCGTATCGAAGACGATACACTGTTTATGGTCTACGCTGCTCGAGGCGGCTATTCACCTTTTGACCGCGCCGAGATGATTACCGAGACACTTTTGAAGATTGGCAGGGAACGGAGGCTGACCCGTGATTCGGTCTATATGCTGGAAAACGACAATTACATCGACATCATGTATGGCAATAAGGTAATAGTGAGCATTACCGAGCAGGACGCTCTCTGGCAAGGCACAACACGCCATAAATTGGCGGAGACATACGTGCCTATCCTTATTGCCAAGATCAAATACATGAAGAATGAGAACAGCTTCTGGCAGATTGTGAGGAGGGCGGGACTCTTTGTCCTGGTGTTGGCTATGCAATACCTGCTGTTTAAGCTGATCAACTTCCTTTTCCGTAGATTGCGCCGGAAGATAGTACGTTACGGTCAGCAACGGCTTAAGCCTATCATAGTGCGTGACTATGAGCTTCTGAATAAACGCCGGCTATGCCGTATGCTGATATATCTTACCAACTTAGTGAGATACGTGATTCTGCTGCTTTTGCTTATTTTCACGGTACCTATATTATTCTCCATTTTCCCTCAGACAGAGAAGCTGGCGCTGAAGATTTTCTACTACATCGTTGACCCTATAAAGATGGTGGTCAAGTCGATTGTGGAGTATATTCCCAATCTCTTTATCATCATAGTGATATGGTATTGTATCAGGTATATAATAAAGGGAGTGCATTACATTGCCACCGAGATACAGAATGAGAAATTGAAGATATCCGGCTTTTATCCGGATTGGGCAGAACCGACTTTCAACATCATACGCTTCCTGCTTTATGCGTTTATGATAGCCATGATCTACCCTTATCTGCCGGGTTCTGAATCGGGGGTGTTCCAGGGTATATCAGTGTTTGTGGGTCTTATAGTGTCGCTCGGATCAAGCACCGTGATTGCCAACTTTATAGCGGGTTTTGTGATTACATATATGCGTCCGTTTAAGATAGGCGATTTCATCAAGGTGAAGGATACGGTGGGTAATGTGATTGAGAAGACACCGTTTGTCACCCGACTGCGCACCATAAAGAATGAGGTGGTGACTATCCCCAACTCATTCATAATGACTTCCGACACGGTGAACTATAGCGCTTCGGCACGTCGTTACGGCTTGATTATACATACCGTGATGACCATGGGATATGAGACACCGTGGCGTAAAGTACACGAGCTGCTGATAAAAGCAGCTCTCAAAACTCCGGGTGTATTGGAGCATCCGAAACCGTTTGTATTGGAAATGGAGCTGAACGATAATTATATGTGCTACCAGATAAATGCCTATATCAAGGATGCCGACAACCTGCCTGTGATAACTTCCGAGTTGCTTCAGAATATTCAGGATTATTTCCATAGCGCCGGCATTGAACTGGTGGCTCCCCATTATTACTCAACCCGCGACGGAAGCGGCTCAAAGATTCCAAAAGAATTCCACAGGCATTACGATGCGTGAGAGGGGTATCAGGATGTTTTGGTAGGGCGATAGCGCGGATGATGTTCAAGAAGCTCGCGGCGCAAGCGTGAACGGTCGAGGTGAAGATATATCTCGGTTGTGGCTATTGATTCGTGACCTAACATCTCCTGGATGGCACGCAGGTTGGCTCCACCTTCAAGGAGATGGGTGGCGAAGGAATGGCGCATGGTGTGTGGACTGACCTTTTTCTGTATCCCTGCCAATGCTGCGAGATCACGGATTATGTAGAATACCATCACTCTTGTCAATGGTGCGCCGCGACGATTTAGGAAGAGCACATCGCGTCCTGCCGGTTTTATGTTGAGACGGTCGCGCTCGGGAAGGTATTCGCGTATCAGTTCTACTGATGAGGGTGACATAGGCACCATACGCTGCTTGCTACCTTTACCCTCCACAATCATAAGACGGTCGTCGAGACTTATGCGCGATATGCGCAGATCCACCAATTCGCTGACACGCAGCCCTGACCCGTAGAGGGTTTCGATTATCGCCTCATTGCGCAGCGACTCATCTTTTCCTTGTGGGATGGCAGCGATCATAGCGTCTATCTCACCTATACTCAGCACGTCGGGAAGATGGCGCGGAAGCTGCGGGGATTCGAGCAGTTCGGAGGGGTCAAACATAATGTAGCCTTCAAGACGCAGGAATTTGAAGAATGACCGTAGTCCGGCTATCATACGTGCCTGAGAGCGTGCCGATATGCCAAGGTCGCGGAGAGTGGCAAGGAGAAGGTGGAGGTCCTGTTCCGTGACCTCCGTAAGCGTCAGACCTCTCTCGTCAAGATATTCCATAAGGTGAGCGGTGTCCACAAGGTAGGCATCAGCTGTGTTGGGTGATAATGACCGCTCAAGACGCAGATAGGCTTCAAAGTCACGACGTAGTTCCTCAGGAGTGCGGAGTTGACGATTACCGATGTTCATATTGCCGGATTATATTGTTGCCAAAAAGGATTAGTATCAAAATTTCATTGTGTAGGCTACAAATGCCATCTCCTCTCTTGGAACTGCCAACAGGAGCCGGACACCGTGGAATATCAAGCCCCGACCACAGGCTTTGTAGAGGGCAGAAATACATTCTTCGGAGGGCGACACTGCTAATATGGCTGTGGCTTGTTTAAGACGTTCCGTAAGCTGGTCACTGGAGAGCATATCCGGAGTTACAACAAGGAAATCGCCGGGATGTGGCTTCGGAAGTGAGGATGTTTTGCCCTCTTTGAAACGCAGGCAGCTTATACCCGCACCTTCAGCAGCCGCACACATTGCCGGAAGACCTTCCGGCACGAGCAGCCGACGGCTTTTAAGCTG
>CAMWTL010000204.1 GCA_947177145.1 uncultured Porphyromonadaceae bacterium | reverse complement strand
CTGCAACCTTCTGATCCGTAGTCAGATGCTCTATTCAGTTGAGCTAACGAACCATTTTTCTGTTTTAATCCTCAATCCTTTGACCGAGATTGTGATTCCTACAGGATTCAAACCTGTAACCTTCTGATCCGTAGTCAGATGCTCTATTCAGTTGAGCTAAGGAACCATTCATTTCGCAGCATTCGTTGTTTCTCGTTTGCGAGTGCAAAGTTAGGCACTTTTTGCGAAATGACCAAATATTTTCAGTAAAATTTTTCAAAAAAATAGTGTCACCTCTGAGCTTCCGGTGATATTGGCTATCGGAGGATTTGATTTACAAATCTTTATGCTACCGGAAGTGATTTGTGGCCATCGCTGGGCAATTTCGGAATGGATAGTGGCGGCAACGGTTTCAAGCAATTTCCGAGGCTTACCCATTTCTTCTGATACAATTCCGTAGATGTCGGCATATGAGATGGTAGCATCCAGATTATCGGAAAGGATTGCGTTGGAGTAGGGGATACGCACCTTCACATCGACAATAAACTCATTGCCGACTTTTTTCTCTTGTTCCAATACACCGTGGCGTCCAAAAAAACGCAGACCGGTGAGTGCTATCTCATATTCCATCACAGCATCTCGTATTCTATCATAAGATTTCTCCCTCTACAGGCACGGGAATCTTGGCTACACGACGCTGATGACGACCGCCTTCAAATGTAGATTCAAGGTAGGTGTCAACAATCTTCTTTGCCTCGTCTGCTGATATGAAACGTGCGGGAAGCACAAGGAAGTTGGCATCATTATGCTGACGTGCCAAAGCTGCCAATTCAGGAAGCCAGCAAAGGGCTGCACGTATGCCCTGATGCTTGTTGAGTGTGATCTGCATACCCTGTCCAGAGCCGCACATGCCCACACCAAACGCACATTCACCTTTCTCAACCGCAAAAGCTGCGGGATGTCCGAAGTCGGCATAATCGCTTGATTCAGGTGAGTGAGTGCCGAAGTCAACCACTTCATAACCTTTCTCCTGGAGATAAGGTTTAATAATCTCTTTAAGTTCATAGGCGGCGTGATCAGACGCCATTGCTATCTTTGTCATACTCCTAATTAATTGATGAGGCAGGATTAAAGATTTTCTTTCTCGCTGCCGCTTTTAAAGATCTTACTGGTAAAAGCGAAGCGCACGAGGAAATAATTTACAGGTATACATATAACTAATGCCGGGAGAAGGGCAAGGGTCGGACCTACAATGCCTTTGAATATCGCCACAAGACCTGTCTGCATACCCATATTTATGAGATGGCTGAGTGTGAAGCCAAGTCCCTTCTTTGCATTTGGCCGCGTATGGAAAGTGAAATAACTGGAGAGAAAGAAGTTTGCCACAAAACTTATAGCATAACTGATAAGTGTGGCTACAACTGCCTTACCTCCATTGAACACAGCATGTACGAACACTATATAAATGCCATACTGCAACACTGTGGCGAGTCCGCCGACCATGGCGAACCTCATTATTTCCGAAAAGCGTCCTTCTCCGTTTATTAGCTGTTTAAGGTTCATTTGTTTGGGTTATATTCTCTTCCGTATTTTCATCGGCATTGTTTCTCAGCAGCATAGAGTTAAAGCCGCTTTTCCTTGGCATTGCATCGGAATTACTTTTCCTCGGCATTGTCTTGAAGGCTGATCTCTTCGGCGTCAACATCGCCGTCGATACTTACCTTTTCGACAATAGCTTCGGCATTACCAACATTCTCCTCAGCGTTCTTTTCGAGATGTACCTTACGATTAATTTCCTCAATATAGTTGAGGAGGTCGTCTCTGCCGGTTGATTTTTCGGAAGATGTTATAAAAATGGGCGGGAGTTCCTCCCAGTAGTTGAGCAGTTCCTTTTTGTAGTCTTCCACGTGAGCCAATCCGGCATTCGGACCGAGTTTATCGGCTTTTGTGAAAACAATAGCAAAAGGTACCTGATTCTCGCCAAGCCAACTCAGAAATTCAAGGTCTATCTTTTGTGGTTTATGGCGTATGTCGATAAGCACGAAGAGTAGGGTCATCTGTTGACGTCCGAGGATATACTGCTCGATGATGCCTCGGAATTCCTCACGCTGCGCCTTTCCACGCTGTGCATATCCATAACCGGGAAGATCGACAATATAGAAAGCTCCGTCATTAATCTTGAAGTGATTGATGAGAAGGGTCTTTCCCGGTTTTTGGGAAGTCTTCGCAAGTCCTTTTCTTCTGGTCAGCATATTTATAAGAGAGGACTTTCCCACATTCGACCGTCCGATAAAGGCATATTCCGGCACATCAGTAGCAGGACATTGCTCTACCTTTGCATTGCTAATCTCATATTTGGCGTTCTTTATCTCCATAATTGCAAAATTAATAAATTTTTATAAATGCACACCATAATTTATGCAAATTTCGGATTTATACTTTGTAATTGCTCATTCACAGAGGTGCAAATTAATGCAAAATACATAGGAATTAATGCAAAATACATAGGAAGCGAAATCTTCTACTTGAATTTTCCAAGCTTACGCTTACATCTGAAATTCTCATAAACCCCAGTCTCTAACCTCTTCTTACAAAAGGAAGTTGAGAAACTGAACAGGTGTTTTTAATATTATAACAATTAAATGTAGAAAAAGTGAGAATCAGAACATAAGGGCATGGAGCAGCTGCAAAGTTCTGCTGACGGCTTCCTCTTTAACCACAAAGGATAGGGTTGTAGCTGAAGGCTTATGTGTGTAGCTTGCCACGTTGATGGAGTCGCGATGGAGGGTGTTGAGAATACGTGGGGCAAGACGGGTGCGTTCACGCATACCTTCACCTACCACTGCCACTGTGGCAAGTCGGTCGGTCCTTTTAATATCTTTGAGCGTTCCTTTGGAAAGCTCGGGGGCAAACTCTGAAGCAAGCAAGGAATATACGGTGTCGGCATCACTCCCTGCCACGGCTAATGTCACCATCGGTTCGCCGTCCTCACGAGTGGCATGAAGGAGTGTTACCCCTCTTCGCGCCAACGCATTAAGTGCTCTGGAGCGTAGTTGCTTCGACTCGCGGTGACTGATGGTGCTGAGAGAAAAAAGTGTGATGCCCTTGATTGAAGATATACCTTTTATGCCCGTGTTTTCATTCTCGTTATGGTCGCAGATAAGCGTACCGGGTGCTTCCGGATTGAAAGTGTTAAGAATTTTGATGGGTATATTCTTATGAAAAACCGGATAAATAGTAGGCGGATATATCACCTTAGCCCCGAAAGAGCAGAGTTCCATGCTTTCGATGAAAGTCATTGTCGGCATAACACGGGCGTCGGGAATTACACGCGGATCTGCCGACATAAAGCCATCGACATCTGTCCATATTTCGAGAAGTGTAGCATCGAGAGCAGCAGCTATAAGGGCAGCAGTGAAGTCGCTGCCACCTCGTCCTAAGTTGGTGATGATGCCTGAGTCCCTATCGGTGGAAATGAACCCCGGTACAATTGCCACACCCTCTAAATCAGCAAATGCTTCACGAATAAGGCGTGTGGTGAGTTTCTGATCGGCTATATTCTTTGAAAACCAGTTTTCGGTCTTAATGAATGTGAGGGAGTCGTAACGTGAAGCGCCGTCAATCATAGCTGTCACGATTACCGACGACATCCTTTCGCCGAAGCTCACAATCACATCAAGTGTATGAGCAGGAAGATCACGGAGCAAATACACGCCGTCATAATTACGCCCTAACTGGCTTAGAAGATCATTTACTTTATCAAGTGTGTCGGCACGTCGGGCAGCCGGTATTAATTCGTTGATTATATCGTAATGACGCTGTGACATAGCAGCCATATCTTCACGGTAGGATTCATCACCTGAGGCAGCCTTGCGGGCAGTGGCAATAAGTCGGTCGGTGAGTCCGCCCAATGCCGACACCACTACTATTATAGGTGTGGCATTAGACTCCACAATTCTTTTCACACTGCGGAGACTGTCAACGGTGCCTACCGAAGTGCCTCCAAACTTCAATACTTTCATTTTCGTGAGTATGATTTTGTGCGCCATAAGTGAGCGCATTGGCTACAAAGTTAGTGAGAATTCTGAAAACAGTCCCTATAAAACTCAAATAAAAGTCTAATTTCATTGTTATAATGAGAAAGCTGTATTGAGACATATGGAATTCTATGGAAGAGTGGAATCCTTTATCGGGAGATATGGCATGGGTGTAAGCTACATTATACCACTAAAAATAAATCATCAAATCTACAAAATTATGAATATGGACATCAACAAATTCTTATACAACCATAAATATACGTCGGACCTTAAACGCGGAAGCCTGTTGATTGCCGAACCACTAATGCGGGAAGACATTTTTAGCCGGTCGGTAGTTCTAATCCTTGATAAAGACAAAGATCAAGGACATTTAGGTCTTGTGCTTAACAAGCCCACTAATTTAGATCTTGGCGATCTTATACCGGAATTGGAGTTGGAGCGCAGTGTGCCGGTCTTTAGCGGAGGTCCGGTGGATCATTCACGTCTTTTTATGCTGCATACACTTGGAGAACTCTTCGAAGGTTCCACAGAACTGATACCCGGTATATATGTCGGCGGCAGGATTGAAGATATAGCGGCTTACTTAACCGATGGGGGAGAGGTAGATGGAAAAATAAGGTTTTTCTTAGGCTATAGCGGATGGACAAGCGGCCAGTTGCTTGGAGAAAT
>CAMWTL010000203.1 GCA_947177145.1 uncultured Porphyromonadaceae bacterium | reverse complement strand
TTTTTCCATAAAAATATATTTTCACAAAGTTAATAAAAATATGGTATACTTATAACCTGATGGCAAAAATTATATCCTCTTCGACAGTTTAAGAATGATTTCGGAAAATTATTTGTTTTTTGATTCTGGAAATCATTGGCTGAAAGAAAGGTAAGTATAAAATTTTTAATTCATGGATTAATGCGTAAAATTACAATTATGCTTCCATATTATTGGCAAATATTATTGAATATAAAAAATTTACTTGGTAAAATATATGGATAATTGATTTTCGGCGTTTTAAAGGAGAAATAAAGATCATTTGTGGCCATGAACACTTTTAACCTACCTTCGTATGAGGATATCCGGAAGCTTTTTGACGATTTCGTTGAGAAGGGGAATGTCAATGCCCGTATAACGTCACCGACACCGGCTGCGCCTTCATCCCAAACTCTAATTCCTATCACAAATGTCATAGATGATAAGCCTGCATGCAGTGCCTTTGATGAACTTATGGCTCTTACCGGTCTTGATAATGTGAAAGCTGCCATCTCTTGCGAGATTAACTACCATAAGGTTATGAAACTGCGTAGCCAATTCGGTTACAGCACACCGAAACGCCTGATGCATATACTCCTTACCGGCAATGCGGGCACTGGAAAAACTACAGTGGCGAGACTGATAGGCAGAATCTTTAAGGAAGAGGGTATACTCAGTCGAGGACAGTGTGTTGAGACTTCCCGTTCGGCAATGGTTGGTAAATGGATTGGGGAGACGGAGCAAAAATGTCTTGAACTGATAAAATTTGCAAAAGGGGGCATCTTGTTTATCGATGAGATCTACAGCCTCGTGGAGACAGAGGGTAATCAATACTCAAATAAAGACTTTGGAATGAAAGCTATAGACACACTTATGCCGGTGCTCAGTGACCCGGAGTCGGATGTGATGGTTATAGGTGCCGGCTACACGTCCTCAATGAAGACCTTTCTCTCTGCCAATCCCGGTCTGGCTTCCCGTTTTCCCGTAGTGCTTGATTTCGAGGATTTCACCATTGACCAACTGATGGAAATAGCCGTTAAGCAATTGAGGGACTATGAATTCATACTTCTACCGGAAGCTGAGGAGAAGCTTAGAAAACTGTTTCGTAGAGCTATGTCGGTGAAGAATTTTGGCAACGGTAGATTTGTAAAGACCGCTATAGAGAACCATATAATTCCCAATCTTTGCACCCGTGTTATGAGAAACGGGGATCTGAACGTGGCAGATGTGGCTTCGACAAGCCTGATCCAACCGGAAGACATACCTTCGT
Organism: uncultured Porphyromonadaceae bacterium; assembly: GCA_947177145.1. GTDB lineage: Bacteria > Bacteroidota > Bacteroidia > Bacteroidales > Muribaculaceae > Lepagella. The sequence goes on along the minus strand of CAMWTL010000203.1, from coordinate 3,422 downwards.
TCCGGATTCTGTTCCCGTTGAGCCGCAACTCCGGACGCAAGATGGGCTTTGCTTAATATAATGCTCACTGACTTTATGGCTTAACTTAATATCATAATCACTGACTATATTATGGAAAAGATTCCACAAAAATATCTATCTGCCACCAACAATAAGGAGGCGTGTGCGAATATCAGACATTTTCTTGCTTCCGGATTGACCGTAAAGGGTATGGCAGAGCAGCTTACGGAAAAATATCGTAATTCGAAATATGCTGTCAGGGAGCATTTGGGCAAGATGCTTGCCAGTGTTTATGATTTTGAAAATAGTGAGATTGCACGTGAGTGCGCAAGAATGTTCGGAATAGAACCGTTAAGTAGTCTCAGTGTAGGGGAAAGCGTACGTCTTTTTGGCTTGAGTGAAGGCGAGAAAGTATTCAGTAAAAGAGAGTTCTCAAATGATGTCACAGGAAATTTGGCTCCTGTCGACACCTTCCCTGCTGCCAAATGGCCTATGGTGGTAGATCCCCGCTGTTACGATGATATTATTACGATCAGTAATACCCATAATATCTACGCCGCTATGGGTGAAAACGTAGAATTAAACTTATTTATTTTTGAACCGTCACCTTGTGACATCCTTATTGATGACACAGTTTTCGGTGATGAACCACCGCTGTATTTCACTGAGATAGATCATTTCGTTTCGCCTATATTCAAGATCAATGTTTTAAAACATCTTCTTGACTTTTGTCTTGAGGAGGTGGGTTATCCTTATATCAAAATTAATAAGAAAGTCATATTCACCAGTCCGGAAGCATATCTCATCAACATTGACCAATATGTGGTGGAAGATTACCGAGACAAAGCCTGGGAAGGGATAGAAGCAGTGATGATGAAAGATGTCATGCCACATTATGCTGTTAGTAACACCGGCAGCTTATTCTACGGTGACGATCCCGATTCTCCCTATAATCAGCTGCGCAGCATGGTGCTCTACTCGCTCATAGCCGCATCAATGCTCTATGAAAAAGTATGGGCAGAGAATCTTTCTGCAAGACTCTCCCCCAATAAACTTACAGAGCTTTGCCAGCAATTAAATATCTTTACATAACTATAGTTACAGTTTGTTTGGAGAAATATTTTTCATTAGGCTCTCTTTTGTTTGACGAAAGTGTTAGGGTGTTTAACGATTTTGGAGGAGGGGTAGAATTACTTTCTCGAAGTTGTCACGGCTGATTATGCGGTAGTGGAAGTTTACGACATCGTTGTAGGCTTTGCTATGGTGGACTATGAAATTTCCTTTGCTGAATTGCTCTTTCAATGCAGCTCTATCGGCTTCCTCATTCTCAAACTTCCAACCCATATTTCCGATCTGGGTGTCGATGGAATCCCACACGTTCATCCAATATGCTGAATCGGGTGGGGTGATACCCTGTACACTGTTTACGAAAGTATCGAAAAATGTCTCGTAGGAGATCGTGCCGTCGGCTATCAGACCGATGTTGACACGGTAGAAGTTGCCCCGAAAACCGGTTGGCTCATAATCGGGCCCGTCAAAGTGTTTCGTCTCTGCCAACTCACTTCGCAAATATCTTGAAGAGGCAGCGGTATCGTTGAGAATGTGTCCCGGTCCGAAGAAATCCTGCATAAAATTCTTGTAGACATCCCTAAGCTGTGAAGCGGGGTAATTTGCTTTCTGATAATCTAAAGCTATACGGATTGAATCGCCCATAGTGGATGCACCAGCCATACCACTATATACTTCAGCAATTGCAGCTGACTCGTTAATCACTTCAGTTGAGTCGGTTAGGGTAGAAGTAGCTTGGTGCCGGCAGCCCGAAAGATGGGCTGCCAAAAACACAATCGAGGCAATGCCTAATCTATGCAGTGGCGTGATAAGCCTGACAGATGCCAGTCGATCCATTACGGACTGTTGCAATCTGTGAAATTTTGAAGTAAAACTGTAAAGAAATATTTTTTTCATAAATTTTCCAAAGTATTATATAATCCGAATATTTAAAGAGAAAACCACAAGAAGGCTTCAAATGCACCCTAAAAGCTCATCAAAAGCTTTTCTCACATTTAATTTCGTTTCTTGTAGGTGAGGGCTGCCAAGAGACAGGTGAGAAGTGCGAAACCTGCAAGACACAAATATTGTAACCATAGCTCCATTACCGTTGTTCCTTTCAGATAAACTGAGCGCATTATCTCAATGAAATAACGTGGTGGAATGGCATATGTTATATATTGTGCCCATTCCGGCATTGATCTGATAGGAGTAAATAGTCCGCCCATAAGCTGGAAAATCATTATAAAAGCAAACATCACAAAGATGCTCTGAAGCATCGTAGCTGATTTGTTTGCTATGGCTACTCCAAGTCCCGACATCACCAAGCTGAACAATACAGTAGCGAAATATATCGCCCAAATACTCCCTTCAGGTACCAGGCCGTAAACCAAACGACCTATGACCATCCCCACAGTGACAACTAACAGTCCTACTATCCAAAACGGTATTAATTTTGATAGCACGAATATAAAACGACTCACGGGTGTGACGTTCATAGCATCAATAGTGCCGCTCTCTTTTTCACTCACTAAGTTGAGTGCAGGTAGAAATCCGCATATGATAATCAGGAGCACTACCATCAAAGCGGGAATCATATAGTTGCGAAAATTGAGTGTAGGATTATAGCGGTTTATCACACTGATTTCTGACTTGGGCATTACCATCCCGTTTTCCAAGCGCCATTGACTGAGCGTACCCAAAACAGACTGTGAAACGTATTGCGCACCCAACATCCCTTTCGTGGCATTCACACCGTTGGCTTCAATGTCAACAGCTACGTTGCCATTAGCCAAGTCCTTAGAGTAATCGGATGGTATTGTCAGCAGTACGTCTGCTTTGCCATCTTCTACAGTCATCATAGCTTCATTATGAGTGTTGCAGACAGCGGCTACGGTAAGCGTTTCCGCAGCTTGTATATCGGCGATAATGCGACGTGACAACTGGCTATGGTCATTGTCTACAACTGTCACCTCTACATTTTTCACGTCAAGATTCGCTACAAGTGGCAGCACGAGCATAACCATTATAGGCATTGCTAATACAATCTTCGGAATGATTGGATTACGTCTCATAAGCTTCACCTCCTTTTGCAGAAGGGCTTTCAATATTCTCAGTTTCATTTTTCAGCAGAAGTAGGTTTTTCAGTGGAAGTGACTTTTTCAGCGAAAGTAGGTCTTTTAGCAGCGAAAGATTTCATTTTTTAGCGGAGGAATGAAATTTTACAACCGACAATGTTAACAGTGCAATTGTCATACCGGTGAGAATAACAATATCAACGACTATATAACTGAGGTCGAGTTGCTGTATCATAAGTTTTCGCATTGCTTCTATATACCATCTTGCCGGAATGACACAGGAAATTCCTTGAAGCA
>CAMWTL010000202.1 GCA_947177145.1 uncultured Porphyromonadaceae bacterium | reverse complement strand
GTGTCGGCAAGCTGCTGGAGAAGCTCGAAGTTCTCCTTGCTGCCCACGCCGTAACCGCCGGCTACGATGATGGGGCTACCTTTGAGGTTGACTTTGGATTTCTCAACGTGACGGTCGATGATCTCAACCACGAAATCCTCAGGCTTGGTATATTTATTTACCTCCTTATTAATAACGTCTCCCTTGTAGTTGGAATCCTTAGCTTCCTTCTTCATCACGCCCTCGCGCACGGTAGCCATCTGCGGACGACACTCGGGGTTAACGATAGTAGCCACGATATTACCGCCGAAAGCGGGACGAATCTGATAGAGAAGATCCTTGTACTCCTTGCCGGTTTTGGCATCGGTGTAGTCGCCAATCTCAAGGGATGTGCAGTCGGCTGTAAGACCGCTGTGAAGAGCAGAAGACACACGCGGACCGAGGTCACGGCCGATAGATGTGGCACCCATAAAGGCGATGCGCGGCTCAATCTCCTTGAAAAGATTAATCAGGATTGAGGAGTGGGGGAGAGATGTATAAGGATAGAGGCGGGAATCCTCAAACTTATATACGGTGTCAACGCCATAGGGGAGGATCTGCTTTTCGATGTCTTTCAGATTGTCGCCGGCAACGACTGCTTCAAGTTTGATGCCGAGTTTGTCGGCAAGCTGGCGGCCCTTGGTAAGGAGCTCGAGGCTCACATCGGCTACCTTGCCGTCTTCATATTCACAATAGACTATGAGATTATTCTTATCTGCCATTTGAATTCAGAGATTAAAAGGATTAGCCGATAGTGTGGTTAGCGATGAGGTCAACGATGAGAGCTTCAAGCTCTTCGTCGGTGTTTTCGATTCTACGTGCCTCTTTGGCAGTGAACACCACGTTTTCGATAGATTTCACTTTTGTGGGTGAGCCTGCGAGACCGCACTGCTTGAGGTCGGCATCGACTGTGGAGGCATTCCACTCACCGATTGAGAGGTAGGGGCGTTTTTCGATAAACTCCTTCTTAGCCTCGTCGTTTGCCACCTCGGAGGGGACAGCGGCATATTTATATTTCTGGAGAGCCTTGGCGTTGCGGGGACGACACTCAGCTGCGGAGCCGTTTACAGTCACCACGAGCGGAAGCTTTGCTTTCACAGTCTCCACACCGCTCTCGATACGACGTTTCACAACGACTTCGCCATTGTCAGCGCTGACGATCTCCTCAGCATATGTGATCTGGGGGATGCCGAGTTTCTCAGCGACCTGGGGACCCACCTGTGCGGTGTCGCCGTCAATAGCCTGGCGGCCGCCGATGATGATGTCGTAGTCGCCTATCTTGCGAATAGCTGCGCTGAGGGCGTAGGAGGTTGCGAGCGTGTCGCTACCAGCGAATGCGCGGTCGGAAAGGACGATGCCGCCGTCAGCACCACGGAACATACCTTCACGGATGATTTCAGCTGCACGTGCAGGACCCATAGTTAGCACGGTGACTTTGCTGCCGGGATATGTCTCTTTGAGTTTGAGGGCTTGTTCGAGGGCGTTAAGGTCTTCAGGATTGAAGATTGCCGGAAGTGCGGCACGGTTGACGGTGCCGTCTGCCTTCATAGCGTCTTTCCCTACATTGCGGGTATCAGGTACTTGCTTGGCGAGTACAATGATATTTAAGCTCATAGTAGATGAAATTTATATAAATTTTGATAGTTTCATTATGGAATACATCGGCAAAGTTAGTAAAAAATCTTTAAAACACCTCTATATAAGTGTTGGGAATGTTGGTGTGGCTTGAAAATATCGCTGAAATTTCTTAATTTTGCCACGAAATAGAAACAATAAAACGTGAAAAGAGAGATATTAGCCAGTGTGGTGTTGGCGTGCGCTGCCTTTGCATATGCCGACAGTATGGAGGAAGCCCGTCAGCTCGTGGTGTCGGGTGATTATGAGAATGCCCGCAAGATGGCGTCGTCGCTTGCCTCGAAAGATGCTAAATTAGCCTCCACACCTCTTTATAATTATATAATCGGAGTGTGTGACTTTGAGGATGGCGACTTCAACGGGGCACGTAAGCACTTGGAGACTTCCAGAGCGAAGGGCTACGGTCCCGCCTACCTGTATCTGGGGCGTCTCGCTTTCCTTGACTATGATTTCGAGAAGGCACAAGACCTCTACGGGGAGTTCCGGCGCTACCGCGACAAGGCGGGGCAGGGCGCCGGAGAGACTGTGGAGGAGCTTGAGGCACAGCTCACAGCGGCTGAAAATGCCCTTGAGAGGGTGGAGAAGGTAACAGTGCTCGACTCCATAGCCGTGCCTGCCAAAGACTTCTTCAAGGCATACAGGCTTCCGGCATCGGCGGGACGGCTGCTCACTCCGGAGGAGATGCCTCAGAAGAAGCATCAGGGGGGAGCCGTGATGGCATTTATGAATGAAGGGAGCGACTTTATGATGTGGGGTGAGCCTGACAGTGTGGGCAATGTGCGCCTTGTGGAGAGCCTTCGACTCACCGACGGCACCTGGCAGGAGCCTGTAGCCACCCCGGAAATCCTTAACCCTGACGGATATGCCGATTATCCCTTTATGATGCCCGACGGCGTGACGCTATATTATGCCGCCGACGGCACCGGGTCGATAGGGGGGTATGATATTTTCGTGGTGACACGCGACGCACAGACGGGTGAATATCTCCAGCCTCAGAATCTCGGTATGCCGTTCAATTCTCCCTACGATGATTTTATGCTTGCCATAGATGAAGAGAACGGAGTGGGTTGGTGGGCAACCGACCGCAATGAGCTGGGGGACAAATTGACCATATATGTATATAAGGTGAACGATATGCGCCGCAACTATGACCCGGATGACGAGGATATACTGGATAAAGCACGACTTACCGACTACCGCTCCACCTGGAATCCGGATGAGTCGCAGGAGATAGAGGAACTGCTCAATGTCATATCCGACATCGATCCTAATAAGGTAGAGAAACGTGCGGAATTCTATCTTCCTAAGGGTAACGGTGAATATTATACCTCTGCCAACGACTTCAAGAACGCCGGGGCACGCAGCGCGTTGAAGAAATATCTGCTTTCGAGTATGGCTCTTGAGAAATCGGAAGCCAATCTCAAGGAACTACGTACACGTTATGCACGCAACCACGCCGACAACGTCAGGCAGATGGTAATAACTGCCGAGACAGAGATAGAGAAGGAGCGTGAGGAAGTGAGGAAGCTCAGAAGTGAGATCTACCGTCTTGAAAAGGGTGGAAAATGATTAGCGGACGGTTTCAAATCACACAAAGACAATCAAGATGGCAACAGACATCAGAGATATAATAAAGGCTACGGATGCATATAACCTCCACGCGCATACACAGTATTGCGACGGGCGCGACACGATGGACGCCATCGCAGCTGCCGCGCAGGAAGCAGGGATGCGTTATTTTGCCTTTACGCCACATTCACCGCTGCCTATAGTGTCGCCCTGCAATATGGATATGGATAAGGTGGGGGAATATTACGCCCGGACCGACAAGCTTAGGGAACTGTATAACGGGAAGATGGAGCTGCTACGCTCGTTTGAGGTGGACTATCTCGGACCTGATTTCGGTCCGCACATCGACTGGTTTCAGAAAGCGCCGCTCGATTTCCGCTTGGGTTCGGTGCATTTCGTGCCAAATCAGGAGGGGATATGGTTTGACTGCGACGGACGCTTCGAGCGTTTCGCCGGGTATGTGAAAGATGCCTACAAAGGAGACTTGCGCTATGTGGTGGAGAAATACTTCGAGCAAGTTCTCACTATGATAGAGCGGGGAGGTTTCGACCTGTTAGGGCATTTCGACAAGATTGCCGGTAACGCTTCGGAGGCGTGGCCGGAGCTTGAGGATGAGGGATGGTATGAGGCACTTGTGGATGATGTGGTGAGCCACGTGGCATCGACAGACGTAGTGGTGGAGATAAACACCAAGGCGTATGCCGACAAGGGGCGTTTCTATCCGGCGGAGCGTTGGTGGGGCAAACTGATAGCTGCCGGGGTTCCGATAGCCTTCGACAGCGATGCTCACTGGGCATCGAAAATAGAGGCAGGGAGGGCTGAGGCAATGGAAAAATTTGCACAGTTGAAAAAAAAGTATTAACTTTGCGACGGTTTTTCGGGCTTATGAGCTGGGTGTATTATGAAATCCATCCAGTAAGGGCTTGAAAATCCAAAGATAATAACAATAAACAATCAAGTAAAACGTATGAATTCTTACGAAACCGTTTTCATTTTAACTCCCGTTTTATCTGACGAACAGATGAAGGAAGCGGTAGCAAAATTCAAAGACATACTTCAGCAGAACGGCGCTGAGATTGTCAATGAAGAGACCTGGGGTCTTCGCAAGCTTGCTTACCCCATTCAGAAGAAATCGACAGGTTTCTACTGCCTGCTCGAGTTCAAGGGTGAGCCTACAATTGTAAAGAAGCTCGACGTGGCATTCCGTCGTGACGAGCGCGTGATTCGTTTCCTCACATTCCGCCTTGACAAGTACGCACAGGAATATGCAGAGAAGCGTCGCAATCTGAGAGCAAAAAAAGCAAGTGAACAACCCGCCGAGGCAGCAGCCGAAGCAGCAAACTAAGGAGGTATAAATATGGCAGCTAATAGCGAAATACGTTATCTCACACCCCTTTCGGTCGACACTAAGAAGAAGAAATATTGCCGTTTCAAACGTAGCGGTATCAAGTACATCGACTACAAGGATCCCGAGTTCCTCAAGAAATTCCTCAACGAGCAGGGTAAGAT
>CAMWTL010000201.1 GCA_947177145.1 uncultured Porphyromonadaceae bacterium | reverse complement strand
TGGGTTTCCGACACATGTCTTCGAGCAAGGCTTCCGCCGTGCGCCTTTCCTAACGTATTAAGGTGATGACAGCATAAGGGCTCCACCTCTTCCCATTCCGAACAGAGAAGTTAAACCTTATCACGCCGATGGTACTGCGAAAGCGGGAGAGTAGGTAATCGCCCCCTTAGATGAAACGGTAACCCGTCTGGGCTACCGTTTCTTTTTTGATAAAGTCTGAGCCGGATCGAGAGATTCGGCTTTTCTTTTTTATGGCGATGTAGCTTTGCGATTCGGGATGTAGGATGTATAAACAGACACTTAGGAGATCAACTATCCATACAATATAGGAGGGGTATAGAGCGTTTTTTTATTAATGAAAAAACTTAATCTCATCATATTACTTTGTAGCCTCTTATTTACTATCTTCAATAGTTTTGGCGAGAATGTCAAGATTTTTGGAGTGGTGAAAGATAATGAGGATAAGCCAATAGAATTTGGTACCGTCAGAATTGCCGGTAGCACCATAGGTACGAATACTGACCTTCAAGGTAAATATAGCTTGACCGTGGCAGAAAGTGATACAATTGAAGTTGTGTTCAGTTGCGTCGGATTTAAGACGGTTAACAGGAAGCTCATTGATGCCAAGAATGAAGTAGAACTTAATGTACGTCTTTATCCGGAAGATACCAGTCTTCAGGAAGTGGAAGTTACGAGCTTCAGAGATAACATCAACGGTATGGAGAGCATTGGCACAGGTAGTTTCAAAAATTCTCCCGACGTCTCCGGTGGCAGTGTCGAAGCTATGCTTGCCACTATGGCTGGTGTGAACTCTTCAAATGAAATGAGTTCACAATATTCAGTGAGGGGAGGGTCTTACGACGAAAATGCTGTCTACATCAACGGAGTGGAGATATATCGCCCTCAGCTTGTAAGAAGCGGTCAGCAGGAGGGTTTAAGCATCATCAACCCCGATATGGTTGATAATATTAAATTCTCTACCGGTGGCTTCCCGGCGCGGTATGCCGATAAGATGTCTTCAGCTCTTGACATAACTTATCGTGAACCGGAAGCGTTCGAAGGGGCGGTGGCACTGAGTCTTATGGGAGGATCGTTGACTTTGGGTCAGTCGAGTAGTAAATTTTCCCAGCTTCACGGTCTGCGTCTTAAAAAGAATAATTCTTTACTCTCCTCTCTTGAGACACGTGGAGAATATGACCCTCTTTATTTCGATTACCAGACGAATCTGACTTTTAAGCCCTCTGACAGATTTAGTGTTAATTTTTTAGGCAATATCTCCATCAACGATTTCTCTTTTAAACCCTCTGACAGAGAGACCGCTTTCGGAACGGCCTCCGATATTAAGCAGTTCAAGGTATATTTTGACGGCGAAGAGAAAGACAGGTTTGAAACCTATCTGGGTTCACTCTCGTTTAACTACCGCAAAAACAGAGCTACAATGTTTTCTATGATATTTTCCGGTTTTATGACTAATGAATTTGTGAGCTATGATATTTCCGGAGAATATTGGCTTGATCAGGCGGGCACGGGTGGTGCAGACGCAGTAGGAGGTGAATTAGGTGTGGGGAAATATATGGAACACTCACGCAACCGTCTGAAAGCCTCTGTCCTTACCGCTGCCTTGAAAGGTTCTACCGTAGCAGGGCGCAACCATATCTCCTATGGACTTCAATATGCTCTTGAGAATTTTCGTGACCGTACAAAGGAGTGGGAATGGAGAGACAGTGCAGGTTATTCCTTACCCACTTATCCGGATGGAGTACATCTAATCTACAATCTTTCCTCGCGTCAGGATGTAAATAACAGTCGTTTTGCCCTATTTGCCGAAGATGCGCTTTATCTGGAATCATCGAAGTTTTTTATTACCTTAAATGGAGGTGTGAGAGCTTCATATTGGGATTTCAATAAGGAGTTTCTTGTTTCGCCGCGAGTAAATATAACCTTGTCACCTATTGACAATTCAAGTTGGAAATATAGGGCAGCGGTTGGTTTATACTATCAGTCGCCGTTCTATAAGGAATATCGGGAAGCTGTGGCAGATGATTTGGGCAATGTAAATATCCGGCTCAACAATAAAATCAAGTCCCCATGTAGCCTCCAATTCGTGCTGGGCACAGATTATATTTTCCGAGCTATGAATAGACCTTTTAAGATTACCGGAGAATTATACTATAAAAATCTTGCCAATCTTATATCCTATGAATATGATAATCTTAAAGTGACCTACTCAGGTATCAATGACGCGAAAGGTTATGCCATGGGATTAGATTTCAAACTTTTCGGTCAATTTGTGCCCGGCTCTGATTCATGGGTAAGCTTTTCGCTTATGAAGACAGAGCAGAATCTTAATGGAAAAAAGGTTCCTCTCCCTACAGACCAGCGTTATTCTTTCGGATTGTATTTTACCGATTACTTCCCGAAATTCCCTAAGCTGAAATTCAGTTTGCGTGGTATTTTCTCCGATGGATTGACAATGACCGCTCCGAGAGTAGGCAGAGATGTAGCTTTTTTCAGGGCACCCGCTTATAAACGTGTTGATATTGGTTTATCATATCAGTTGGTGGGTGAGCCTGCTGATGGTGTGCGCAGCTATAATTTTTGGCGCCATTTCAAAAGCATAACATTGGGTGTAGACTTATTTAATCTGTTTGATATTTCCAATGTAAGCAGCTATTATTGGGTCACCGATGTGAATAATATCCAATATGCTGTGCCTAATTATCTCACTCGCCGGCAACTGAACTTCAGAATATCTGCTGAATTTTAAGTTGCTACCCTCAGTATGCCCCGGTTGGGCGGTAAAAATGATTCCGAGTGTGTGGAGTATATGGAAAAAGTTTTGTAAATTCGCGTAAAAATAAATAATTACGACTATGGCACAGAAACCATCTATTCCCAAAGGTACAAGAGACTTCTCCCCGATAGAGATGGCGAGAAGAAATTATATCTTTGACACGATAAAGGGTGTCTTCCGTCTGTTTGGTTATAAGCAGATAGAAACACCGGCTATGGAAAACCTCACCACATTGATGGGGAAGTATGGCGACGAGGGAGACAAGCTCTTGTTTAAAATTCTGAACTCCGGCGATTTTATGAAAGGGGTCAATGAGACCTACCTTGCGGAAAGAAATCTTGTGAAACTTACCAATCAGCTGTGTGAGAAGGGTCTGCGGTATGATCTGACAGTTCCTTTTGCACGCTTTGTGGTGCAGTATCGCGGACAGCTGCAAATGCCTTTTAAGCGTTATCAGATTCAGCCGGTGTGGCGTGCCGATCGTCCTCAGAAAGGACGTTACCGTGAGTTCTATCAGTGTGATGCCGATGTTGTGGGCAGCGATTCCCTATGGAATGAGATAGAATTGCTCTCAATGATAGATATGGTTTTCACAAAGTTAAAAGTTAGGGTAGCGGTTAAAATAAACAACCGTAAGATCCTTACCGGTATAGCTGAAATCATCGGGGAGGCTGACAAAATTGTGGATATAACCGTAGCCATTGATAAGATAGATAAGATAGGCATAGAGAGCGTAAACGAGGAGTTGCGTTCCAAGGGTCTTTCTGAAGAGGCTATTGAGAAACTGCGTCCCTTGCTTGAGATGACCGGAAGCAATGAGGAGAAGCTCAATACGCTTCAGACTCTTTTGGCAGATTCTCCAACAGGCTTGAAAGGGGTAGAGGAACTTCGCACTGTGACTGACGGTTTTAATAACTTGGGTCATAATTGCGAATTAGATGTAGACATCTCCCTTGCGCGTGGTCTTAATTACTATACAGGCACAATCATTGAAGTAAAAGCTCTTGATGTGCAGATTGGCAGCATTACCGGTGGCGGCCGTTATGACAACCTTACCGGAGTGTTCGGTATGCCCGGACTGTCAGGTGTAGGTATCTCATTCGGTGCAGACCGTATATATGATGTACTTAATCAGCTGGAGCTTTATCCGTCAAATATCACTCAAAGCGTGAAGGTCTTGTTTGTGAACTTCGGAGAGAAGGAGGCAGCTGAATCAGCAAGGATTATCAAGGTGTTGCGCGATGAGGGTATCTCAGCCGAACTCTATCCGGATACTGCCAAGATGAAGAAGCAAATGGGCTACGCCGACTCTGAGAATATACCCTTTGTGGCTATCATAGGTGAAAATGAGATTGCTGACGGCACAATCAACTTGAAGGATATGTCTGCCGGCACTCAGGAAAAGCTGACCTTGGCACAGCTTATAGAAAAATTGCAAAAATAGAGGGGCTATGATTACGATGCAGCAATTCCTACTCCGGCAACCGGCAGCTCCGGAGGTAACCTCTACAGATCAATATTATCTTGATCTTGCCAATCGTCTTGTAAAGATTGCCAAAGATGAGAATCTTTTCAAAAGCTATCCCGAGAAAGTGATTGAGAGAGCGGCTATGATTCTTATTGGTTACTACCAAGACGTAATCTGTGATGCAGGGATATGGCGCTCATTTATCACTGAATGCAGAAGACTATATGGATACACTGTGCCGTTCTATGATGACGGCAGTGACTATATGGACTTTGAACTCAACCGGATGGATGTCAGGTTTATGACCTGGTATGCCTTAGCCATGAATTATGAGCCGGAAAGGTTGGCTTATCCATTTGATGAGCAACTGTTAAAGGGTGCTGATGCCTGGTGGCGTGAACTTGACAGAGTATACGATGAGTCGCCACTTCCTATGGATTACAGACTTACCCATGAACTTGAGATGCACGCCGAGGAGGATTCGGACGCTA
>CAMWTL010000200.1 GCA_947177145.1 uncultured Porphyromonadaceae bacterium | reverse complement strand
TGATTATCTGCGCTATGACCATCTTCAGCACCATAGCTCTTGACACCCGTGCCCGCAGGAAAGAGGTGGCCATACGTAAAGTGAACGGAGCGAAGAGTAAGGACATATACCGTATGTTCGGAAGAACGTATATAGTTCTCATAATAATATCCTTGTTTATTGCCATACCGATATGCGTCATATTTAATTCATTTGCGGAAACATTCGTGACAGATCTGGATCCGAAAAGTACCATTTCTCCCGTATTGCCGATTATCTTTGGTTGTGGAGTGGTTATACTGCTGATTTTAAGCATAGTCAGTTGGCAAATCCACAAAGTGATGCGGATAGACGCTGCCAAAATCATCGCCAAGGAATAAACAACGGCTTTGAGCCATTAACGATCAGAGAGGATTTAAGAAATCAACGATTCGATATTAAAACACATAAAATCAGGAGATTTAAGTATGGTAATTCACAATTTCAAAGTAGCTCTCCGCAATCTGATGAAGTATAAGCTTCAGACTCTCATCAGCGTGGTGAGCATCGCAATCGGCATCGTCACATTGTCGCTTACACATTCCATAATGACACGATTCCGGCTGCCCTCCATTTATTTCGAGTCTTACTACGATCGGACTTATAGGGTATCCTTCAAGTCAATGACAGATGGTAACGAGGTTAGCATCAATAAAGATATACTAAGAACTGTCAAAGGAAACGGCGGACTGAGAAACGCTGAAAAGATTGCCGTGCCCAACGGAATAACAACAGATATTCCTGTAGAATTTCACCTCTCAGACTCAACGGTGCGTAAAGGCAGAATAATGGGTAATTTCATTGATCCCGAATACCCCAATTACATCGGTCTACAGTCAGCCGTGACGGGCAAGAAGATAAGGGTGCTGAAAGCCGGGGAGGGAATTATCAGCGAAGACTTTGCAAAAACCAATTTCCCTGACAAGAATCCAATAGGAGCTGTACAGGCAGTAACCGGCTTAGAAACTCAGCCAATACCTATTACAATTGTCGATATATACAAGTCTCCCTCTGCCTACGATCAAATTGTCAATGACAACCGGTTTTATTATTGTATTGGTGATAAGATAGAAGATCTTGAATTACCCTCAGAATTTTACGCCATATGGATGAATGTGGTGCTGAAAGAAAACAGTACAAAACAGCAGCTTGCGAAAGAGATAAACGATCGTGTCAAGCCTTTGGGATTAGAAGCAAAAATATCAAGTGCCACCGACAAGTCTGAAATCAATATGCTCCTCATCATACGTTTGCTTGGATATACTGTCGGATCGCTTATTCTCTTGGCAGCAATCATCGGCTTTCTAAAAATACATACACAGCTGTTGCACATACGTCATAGGGAAGTATCGCTTCGTCTTGTAAACGGAGCCACCCGTGTGAAGCTCTTCAATATGCTCTTCACTGAGACAGCCATAGCAATATGTTTAGCGATAATTGTATCGTTTATACTTGGTGTGCTGCTACAGGATTTCTGTGACAATAACTTGGTTATATTTACTAATGGCGAGGGCATCAAAATTCAAAACCTTGCGCTTACCAGTATTGTGATCGGTGGAGTTTTACTCGCGATTTGCAGCTTGATCGAATGGATTATACTCCTGCGCATCTCAAAGGCAAGGAAAGGATTGGCAAGAAATATGCGTCGCGGTCAAAGCCACCTGTTCCGCAATATAATGTTAGGCATACAAATAGTGATCAGCATTATATTTGTATGCAGCACCTTCATCTTAGTCAAAGGTGGCGACCGATTATTAAAGGCTTGTAACATACCGGATAATGAAGATACATACAAAGAATATCTTTATCTCTTCTCCAGAGAGTCTGCTAACAGGCAACAACTCATCGAGGAGCTGAGACATCTGCCAAACCTTGATAAAATGCTTATGGCAAACAGAGGATACTCATCTGTAAATGAAGTGCTAACTAATCCGGAGATTGTAGATAAATTACATAAAGAAATATACTTTAGTACTTATTGCACTACAGACACGGTTCTCATTTCCGCACTTGGAATGGATGTAGAATGGTTAAATAAAAATACACCCCATAATGAAGGTCTTCTCATCTCTGAAGATCTGTATGAACTATTCGGTGAACTTGGTTTACTTGGGAACAACACATTGACACCAATGGTGTCTCATAAGGGACCATCCACACCCCTACCCATTATTGGAATAATCAAGAATATCCCTTATGAGACAACCGGGAAGAAAATTGTTGTCATTATGCCGGATTGGGAAGATACGGGGTGGGATTATCTGCTCGTGCCAAAGGAGGGGAAAGGAAAGGCTCTTGCTCAAAGTGTCAACGAAACTATAGAGCGTATTGAGCCTGAATTGATTAATCAGATAGTCTTCAATTATCGTGAAGGGGTAAATCATCTGCCCGGTTATGTGGAAGTTGTGAGAACCGGAGGATGGATTTTAGGGATTGTGAGCTTGATAATCTGTGCAATGAGCATCTTCAGCACAATCGCACTCGACACCCGTGCGCGAAGGAAAGAGGTGGCTATACGTAAGGTCAACGGTGCAAAGAATTACGACATATACCGTTTATTCGGCAGAACATATCTTGTGCTTATCGTGGTCTCTCTCTTTATAGCCATTCCGCTCTGTGTGCTGTTTAACCGTGTTATCGAATCTCTGGTACAAGATATGGCTCCCGAAGCTACCCTCTCCCCTGTAGGACCCATTATTCTCGGCAGCACTATTGTCGTCCTCCTTATTCTATTGATAGTGGGCTGGCAAATCCATAAAGTGATGCAGATAGACCCTGCAAAAATCATCGCCAAAGAATAATCACGAACCATCTCCGGAAGTCGTTGTAAAATAATGGTGTAAATTAATTTCTTTTTTATAAATCTTCAACAGCGACACAATTTTAGAATATAAAATAAAAATCAATAAACCAACATATTAACTATGATTAAGTTAGATAACATCAAGAAAGTCTTCCGCACAGAGGAAGTAGAGACCTGGGCACTGCGTGAAGTAAGCCTCGAAGTGAAGGAGGGAGAATTTGTGGCAATTATGGGTCCTTCCGGTTGCGGCAAATCTACCCTACTCAACATCTTGGGTCTACTCGACAATCCTACTGAGGGTACCTATACCCTCAACGGTAAGGATGTCAGCAAACTGAAAGAGAATGAACGTACCGACATCCGCAAGGGAACAATCGGTTTCGTATTCCAGAGCTTCAACCTTATCGACGAACTCAATGTTTATGAGAATATCGAGCTTCCCTTGCTCTATATGAAAACCCCATCAAAGGAGCGTAAGGCACGTATCGAGGCAGTGATGGACCGTATGGCAATATCACATCGTCGCAAGCATTTCCCCAACCAGCTCTCCGGCGGTCAGCAGCAGCGTGTAGCTATTGCCCGTGCCGTGCTTCCCAATCCGAAGATTATACTTGCCGACGAGCCAACGGGTAACCTCGACTCCAAGAACGGCAAGGAGGTGATGAATCTCCTCAGTGAACTTCACAACGAAGGGGCAACCATAATTATGGTGACCCATTCCCAGCACGATGCCGCCTATGCCGACCGCATCATCAATCTCTACGATGGTCAGATTGTGGATCAGGTAGAGCTGTAAAACTCTCCCCATCTGAAATACCTTGAATATCCTCTACCCTTATACTTCGCAGTGTAAGGGTAGTTTTTATCTGCTACTTTCCTACACTTTAATAATAAGAATGGAGCAATAGTTATAACCAAAGAGCGTCATCTCTTTTATAAAGGTTTATTCACAAATAAGTTAAGGAATTATAAAACCGGCAACGCCATTAAACTTCCGGTTATGGCCCCGGTCAAAGAGACGTAACCCGCAAGGAAAACGGCTTGGCAGAATAGATAGAACAAGCCCTCCGAAAAGCGGTGTTACGAGATAATAAACTGTTTAATTAACGAAAAAATATAACACGATATATAAGATGAAGAAAGTAATTTTAAGCCTCGCTATTTTCGCAGCAACCTCTCTCTCAATGATGGCTGCAAACGACAACAACAACGCTAACAATGAGAAAGCACGCACTGAGTGCTGTAAGGATAAAGGCGAGTGCAAGAAGGGTGACCGCCCCGGCAAGAAGGATGGAAAGTTCGACCGTGCCGACAGAGGTATGAAGGCTTTCGAGGGTCTTAACCTCACAGATGCCCAGAAGACTAAGCTTGAGGAGCTTCAGAAGCAGTGTAAGGAGACCCGCGAGAAGGAAATGAAGGCATTCAAGGAGACTCGCGACAAGGATAAGAAAGACTTCAAGGATCGCAAGGATCTTACCGATGCCGAGAAGCAGCAGATGAAGGCAGAGAAGCAGAAGCTCAAAGCCGAGATGCAGGCACAGCGTCAGCAGCAGAAGCAGAACTACCTCAACGGTGTGAAGAATATCCTCACCCCCGAACAATATACCAAGTTTTTGGAGAACAACTTTATGATGGCTAGCAACAACCACCATAAAGGTATGAAGGGTGGCAAGCAGATGAGAGGCCACAAAGGGGGTAAGCAGATGAAAGGCGGCATGCACGCCAACAAGGGCAAGAAGAGCATGCGTAGCCAGAAAGATATGAAGAAGAGCCAGCAGGGTCAGAGAAGCCAGAAAAGTCAGCGTCAATCCACTGCTCTTCCTACCGTAAACGCATAACATTATTCACCAACATACTATACCTATAAATAAGGAGTGGTGGTCTGATTTCACATCGATGTGAAATCAGACCCCACCTAATTGCATAGTGAAGCAGCGCAGGAATTGTATTCAGTATAATAT
>CAMWTL010000199.1 GCA_947177145.1 uncultured Porphyromonadaceae bacterium | reverse complement strand
GCATAATCCTCCATATTGCCGGGAGAGGTCATATTAGGATAGACGAAGGCTATGCCTCGCGGATTTTCGACATAGGGAGCAAGCAGCACCTTAAAGAAAGCGCTCGGCACCCTCACCTTATTGGTTTTACCAAAAATCTCAGTGTCGGAGTCAGTGTATATCGGTCCGGCAATTATCATCACGGCAGAGTCACGCTGTGCCCACTGGCGCTCTTTCCCTTCAAGCGTATTCCAGGCACCGGCATTTAGCTTATGGTCTTGTGGACACATATTTGCCATGACGAAACAGTCATACATAGCTTGTTCGCTCCATTTCTGGTCGGCAGCAGGGCACATGTGACCTCGGTCGTAACCAGAACTTGTGTAATCCTTTGTTGTGGGGCAACCCTCGATCTCCTTGTCTTGCCAGAAGTTGTCGCTGCGATCCATGTCAGTCTGTACCTCCTTGCCGAGCAGTTCCCACGCTACATAGTTCGGAGTGCCGTTATTCTTATTGAAAGAGACCGTAAAACCTGTATACTCCTTAATTTGGGCAGACAATGTTGCAGGTATGGTTACAGTCTCAAGGTCGGGATAATGGGATGGCTTATTATCCGGAGTTGATGGTTGGTCTACATCATCGAGTGTAGATTCACAAGAGGTGTTCAGTGTTATCAATCCCACGCTTACGGTGGTCATAACGCTGAAAGTGAGGAGCAGCGATTTTATTCTGTTAGGTGCTGATGTCATTTGAAAGTTTGAATTATAGTTAATGGTTCAAGATCCTTTAATTGAGTGTTAAAACTTTATACGTAAATCATTTTGCGTGTCATACCACCGTCTACCACAATATCAGCACCGTTGATAAAGTCGTTGCCGGGAAGCGACAAAAAGATGCAGGTGCGGGCAATATCTTCCGGTGTGCCCACTCGGTGGGAGGGGTGTTGCAGATGGTCAGCCTCGGTCAGCTCTTCCGGTTTGCCGGTATGTATCCACCCGGGCGATATACAGTTGACGGTGATGCCGAATTCCGAGAGCGACATCATCAAGGCATGGGTGATGGAGGCTACCGCTCCCTTACTTGCGGAATAACCCTCAGTTCCGATCTCACTCTGTATGTGGCGCGTGGAGGAGATGTTGATCATACGTCCTCCATAATCGGATGGGATAGGGTATTGTTTTTTATGCAAAGCCCATAGACGTGCCAAGATATAGATAGGTCGCATATTGGTGTTGATGATTCTATCGAAACTCTCAAGACCCCCGTCAGTCAGAGGAAAGAATGAGGATATTCCGGCATCGTTAACTATTATATCCACGTCACGCCAAGCGTGGAGAAGATTTAGAAATGATTCCTCAACCTTCTTGGCATCGCAAAGATCCACGTGATAAAAGCGAATACCCTCATTCTGTGCCAACTGTTGACCCCGTTCTTTGTCAATGTCAAACACCGCCACCTTACATCCAGCGTTAATATACGCCCGCGTTATGGCTAATCCTATGCCATTGGCACCCCCTGTCACTAATACGCGACGCGGAGGAAAAGGCACCTGTAGGAAACCTTTGCGCGGAGTGGCAGTAGTGAGGGAGGAGGGACGCAGTTTGCCTGAGCGCATATCCTCCATTTTCTGTTCGAGATAGTTATCTGCCATTTCTTTAATATTAGAACTCAAGGCGAAATCCCCGTTGTTTCAGTTCGTTGTATTTGTCGATATTGAAAGAGTAGAGGTTTGCCTCTCGTTTTGGGGTAGGCCACACTGTCTCGTCAAGCTGGGTCAATATGTCGAGATGTAGCATCTTCTTGGCGAAGTTGCGGCGGTCAAATCGTATCCCTAAGATAGCTTCGTATAGGGTTTGCAGTTCTTTAAGTGTAAACTTCATGGGTAGAAGGTCATAGCCGATAGGGTGGAAATGTATTCGCTCACGCAGGCGTCGGAGAGCATCACGCAATATTAGATCGTGGTCGAATGCCAGTTGCGGAACGTTTTTTACTGAAAACCATTGAGCATCGGCTGCGTCGTCGCCACCTTCCACATCCTGTATCTTCACCAAGGCGAGATAAGCTATTGTGATTACCCTTTCACGTGGATCGCGGTCGGGAGCGGAGTAGGTGTGAAACTGTTCGATATAAGCGTTTTCCAATCCGGTTTCCTCTTTCAGTTCACGTAACGCACCCTCTTCAGCCGATTCCTCCGGCTTCAGAAAACCGCCCGGGAATGCCCAACGTCCCTTATATGGTTCCTGACCACGTTCTACGAGGAGAACTTTCAGGTCAACGCCATCAAAGCCGAAGATTACGCAGTCGGTGGTGACGGATGGATGTGGATATTTGTAGCAATATTGTTTATTCTCCATAATCAGATTTTCTATGGATAATCGTGGTTAAGATCTGCCGCACAATTCTATTCTTTGTCAAAGTTGCCATATCCTGAGGTAATTGTTTTGCATAGAATATGGGAATACGATTATTTTGTGTAGACAGATACGAGTAGATTATTGAAATGCTTAATCACTTCTTTCATATCGTAGGGAATTCGCTTCTCACACTCCTGAAGGATATGAGAAGGTATCTCGCCATAATATGCGGCGGCTATACCACCTGCTATCGCTCCCATTGTGTCGGCATCGCCACCCATCGCCACTGCGTGGCGTATAGTCGATTCATAGTCGGTAGCAGTCAAGAAACAGATTATTGCTTCGGGTACGCTCCCTTGGCAGCTTACATCAAAGGAGTAATCGGGCTGAATATCATAATAGCTTCGAGATAGATTATAGCCGAATCCTTTTTCAATTAATGATTTTATCTCCTCTTTGCTTGCGCCACGTAGGGCAAGATAGATGGCAACGGCAGTGGCTTGCGCACCCTTTACGCCTTCAGGATGATTATGTGTTACGCTTGCCGACTTTTCTGCAAGAGTCATAACCTGATTAAGATTTTGGGATAGGGCACCCACAGGACTGACACGCATAGCCGACCCATTGCCCCAGCTATTGTAAGGGTAGGGCTTTTCTAATCTGATCCAGCTGTGGAAATGTCCCCCATATCCGGCACGAGGATATTTACGGCACCATCTCTGAAGACTCTGAGTGAAAACCGTCGCTAACGATTCTGTGGCGTGAGAAGTGGCTGAAATCAGAGCGTCAGCGATAGCTATTGAGCATACAGAGTCGTCTGTGGGACGGCTGGATGATTTCATAAGCGGAAAGTTGAGGTCTTTGGTAGGGGTGAACTCGTATGCCGAACCGATAATGTCGCCGCACATAGCGCCGAGAAGCACTAATTTCGCTTTCTCCAAGATCTTGTTAGTTGTTTCCATAATTCTGTTTTAATTGATTTATTATGTTACTTCCGTAATTATGCAGCGATGATTCTTTAAGCCATTAAGAAAAGGCTCATTGGTCCTAATAGGAAAGTCATCATCAGCTAAGCTCTTGTGTAATGTTTACGCTGCAAAGTTAATGCTTATTTATGAAATTTCCAAACTATCTTATTCCTTTCTCCGCTACAAATTTTTCAAAATCCTTATAATCTCCCATAAAAATATTGAGGTCAACTTTTGTTTCAATACCGCCGGAATTGCCCTTTTCTGTAAACTGCCATATCTCCAGATGAGGCACCCTCGGCATTGTCTCAGGGTTATAACGCGCAATGAAGAAATCATAGTCGTCAAACCCCTTCCCTTTAAGGTAGCTGTTGTAATATGAATCGTATGTATAGAGAATCGGTTTGACACCATAATGCTTTTCCATTGCGTCAAGCCATTTATGGGCATATTCGCACGCAAGGTCAGCATATTTCGCCATCTCCCGATTGTCGAGTTCCATATCGAGTACCGGCGGGAGATCTCCCGGCTCCAACACGGTATGGTCAATGAAATTCTTTATCTGGCCGTCGATGTCGCTCAGTCGCAGGAAGTGGTATGCGCCACGCGGTATGCCGCAACGACGCGCCTCTTCAAAATTATATTTGAAAGTGTGGGCTACCCAATCTGCCCCTTCTGTAGACTTGATGAAAGCAAACATAATAGGTTGGACGTATGGGGAAGCCTTTAGATTCCCTGTCACTGTGCCTGTGCTGTCGGCGTAAAGCACCAACTTCTCCCAGTCAATCTTTTTTTGATGGTTTGACACATCCATACCATATACTTTTTCTCCGGTTTTATATGCCTGACCTTTTACAGGGGGCAGTTCGCCATTTTTCCAGTTGCCGAAAGCCACTTCCCCTTTTGGTGTCTGAAGCTTGCCTAGACCCGATTTCACCCCATTTTTCCAGAAACCGTGATAACGGACACCCGACTTATAGTGGCAGCTACCATAGCCGTCAGGAAGATAATTCTTGAGTCCACCCATATAGGTAAACTTTTTTGCCACTACAACTCCTTTGTTTAGTTTTCCGTTTTCCCACACACCTTCAATCAACTCACCATTAGCAGTGATGAGGATACCTTCGCCAAAGGGTTCACCCATTTTCCAATAGCCTGAGAATATGGCTCCATTGTCAAGTCGTCTGAGCACACGGATGTAGCCGGTCTCATAGAGTCCAAAATATGCCAAAGCGGTTATCGCCACTGCAAGACAAATCAGCAAGAATGCCACATTGAAATTCCCTTTTTGCGGCTTGGGAAAGAACGGAGTTGGTGAATCAAATTCAGCCATTCCATTATCCGGTTTTCCATTGGCATTATTATTGACCGGTAAATCTTTATTATCTGAATTATCCATAATTCGTCACTTAGAATAGTTAATAAAAGGGAGGTGACCCGGTCAAAAGAAGCAGAACCGCGCTACCCGTAAAACTCACACTCTATTACAACAATCATCCTCCCTCAAAATCCCCCTATCAAATTAAAATATTTGTTAACA
>CAMWTL010000198.1 GCA_947177145.1 uncultured Porphyromonadaceae bacterium | reverse complement strand
AACTCAGACTGGATCCTGCCGGACCTGCCCGCTACAGTATCGAGCCTCCGGTAATGGCCACAATGCAGCCGGAGTTCTACGCCCAGCCAAGCGAGGCCCTGACTGTCACCGTCAAGAGCTTTAATCCTCTTGATTATGAAGTGAAGGGAACCAAGCTTATGGAAGACATCATGGCCTACGACGCCACTGTCCGCCCAATCCAGCAGGAATACATGGCGCTCGTCAGCCGCGACGCCAACATTTCTCCCGAGCAGCTGCAACAGCAGATCAAGCGTTATGACGATGCTGTAAAGAAGTTCGTAAAAGAAAATCCAAACAGTCCGGCTTTACCTTTTGTAATCACAGAACTCAGCGGAGATGACTTCAAGACAGCCTACGACAACCTGACTCCCGAAGCCAAGAAGTCGATCCTGATGCCATTTGCCGAAGCTTATAACAAAGATGTGGAGCAGATGCAAAGCCAGCGAGATGAAGAGGAAGCCCGCAAGGCCGAGGTTGCATCCGGTAAAATCGAGGCTCCCGGTTTCACCCTTCCGGACCTCAACGGCAAGAAGGTCAGCCTCTCCGACTTCAAGGGCAAATGGGTAGTGCTCGATTTCTGGGGCAGCTGGTGTGGCTGGTGCGTCAAAGGATTCCCGGCCCTTAAGGAGGCTTATGAGAAATACGGCGACAAACTCGTGATCATAGGCATAGACTGCAACGAATCGGAGGCCGAGTGGCGCGAGGGTGTGAAAAAGCATGAGCTCCCATGGATCAATGTCTACAATGGCAACGACCAGGCTCTCTACCAAGCCTACAACATCACCGGATTCCCGACCAAAGCCATCATCAACCCCGAAGGCAGACTCGTGAATCTCACCACTGGCGAGGATCCGGCATTCTTCACCGCCCTTGCCGATTTCCTCAACTGATCATTAACCCTATGATTACCAAAGGAGCGCACCCTCGTGCGCTCCTTTCATTGTTTTCTTCCTTGCTTTACTATTTTCTTGTCGAGTGTAATTGGAGCATACTCCCAGTAAGGCTTCATCTTGTCGCGAAGCTGCGCTACGCCACAAAGTCTCTTCTCCAGCTCTGAAGCTGTTCCCTTTATGAGATGAAGCCACAGCCCCTCTATTTCAGCTGCATTCATTTCCCGCCCGGCAAGATACTCGGCAAATATCGAAGGTCTCCTCAAGAATCCCCTGCCTGCCATAACGCCGTCATACCGTGACGACAGGGCTTCAATATCCTTCGGAGACGTAATTTCTCCGTTGAAAATGACCGGATGATTCAGCTTAGATGTAAACACCGCAAGATCATCAAGCAGGAGCTCTCCTTTATACTGTTGCGCGGCAGTCCGAGGATGAATCGTAATATGTCTTAGCGGCATCTCATTCATAATATCAGCCAAACGTAATGCCTCCGAGGGATCCTTCACCCCAAGACGCATCTTGACAGAAAACTCTATGGAGCCGGCATATGTTTTCATCTCCTCCCCTATTTCTGAGATAACCTCCGGATGTAATATTATCCCGGCCCCGCGTCCTTTCCTCACCTGCGGCGGAAACGGACATCCCATATTCAAGTCAATTCTTTTGGCTCCAGCATCCGCAAGAGTCTCCACAAGCAAACGCCACTCCGCGACATCCCTGAATATAATCTGGGGAGTGACGTTAATGCCATGGTTAAGCTCCGATGTAAAGTCACGTAGGTCACGCCCCCTCACCTCTCCCTTCTCCACCCGGATAAAAGGCGTGAAATACTCCACCTCCCCCTGCGATGCCCCGAACATATCGAAATGCACTCTCCTCCACGCCGCCTCCGTCAGCCCCTGCAGCGGCGCCACCATCAACCTGAATTCCTTTTCCGTTTCCATACCGCAAAATTACCAATTTCCTCCGTACCTGCCAAATATTTCATCATTGGTCAGTATGGTTGGGACGCACGGCCCGTGAGTCCACTTCCCCAAAGCACAATTCCACTTATAAATCCTATACATAAAGGATGCCGGACCATCAGCCAAGCTGACAATCCGGCGCTTTATCTTTTCTTAGAGCGATTGCTTATCTCGCCTTGTTAAGAATGATATTGAACTCATCATTTCCATTGAGTTTAGCCCTAAGCGAGAAGTAATCTCCTTTCATCTCGACGGGAGCCATCTGCAGTGCGGTACAGACAGTATCCGGCACGTTCTGCACGTACATGAAGACCGCCGAACCGCGATTTCCGCTCATTGCCACGATAAGGACGTCATTGCTGTTCTCACCCGTTGGCTCTGCATATATAAGTCCGGCCACCGAATTGTTGCTACCTCCATTGATCATACGAAGCATCGGCACCTGATTGAGGATTGTAAATGCGGCATCCCCCGTTTCCTTGATCTGAGCGGCATTGAGGTTGTATGCCGTAGCCAGATTTCCCTCAGAGAGTGTAAAACCATAGTCCGGCATCGCTGATATATCCATCGGAAGATTATAGTCCGGACTTGAGACTGAAACATTCGGGATATTTGAGAGGGCCTTATAGGCATCCTTAAGGCTCATGGCCGAAGCCCCCAGCGTTACGCATAGAAGGGCGATTATCGAAAGAAGTGTCTTTTTCATAGCAATTATTATTTTTATGATTTCCAAAGTTAAAACAATCACATCAGTCTCAAAGTTTAATCCCTCCTCTCCGCCACTTAGTAGGGACGCACGGCAGGTTTCCCGCAGATGAGACAGCCGTCACGTGAAAAGAATTACAATTTAATACTGAATGTAGAAATCTCAATATTTTGCCATCAGAAGTTAGTTAACTAATATACTGTAATAACTAAACTTATTTATATTTTGTGTGACTCAGAATCTCCTTTTCGCAGGCTGGAATTTTGCAGCTATTTTGGGGAATGAAGGATGCGAGACAAGGCTTCTCTGATGTATGTCATATTTAGACCGTATAGGGTTCCACTTGCATTTTTCATAGGCAACCCCTAATTTTTCAAGAGCTTTATCGGTCATTCCTAACACATTATAGATTGAGGCTTGAAAATTATCATCATTTTGATCCAAATCACTCAAAACCTCATCTTTTTGCCCCAGATAGCATTTTGCATAGATCTCCGGCCCCCCTACATAACCATCCTCACTCAATTCAACCACTTTTATGAAATCCTTTTCTGCTTCATCATCTTTGCCCGAAAGTTTTTTCGCTATTCCACGTCGCAGATAGAGTTCAGGAAGATCCTCTGTTTCCCAAAGGTCTGATTCAATAAAATCATCCACCTTGGCTATGGCCTCATCGTATTTCTCAGCCAAAGTAAGATCTGCAATCAGAGAAACGACATAAGATTTGATATACGGAGATTCAACAAGAGCCTCTTTTTCAAAATTCAATGCACTTTCAAGGCCATAAGCTCCACGTAGTGTACCGAATCTATTGTAGTACCATGACTCTGTATGATCTTCTTCACCCATTGAATCAAGAAGCTTAAGGGCCGTCTCGTATTCACCCATCGACATGCGAATGACGACTCTATACATGGCTATATCATAGCGACTGACAAGACCATAGTCATCAATATCTTCATCACTCCATGATTCAAGCTTATCTTCAAGTTTATCGAGATATTCGAGGGCATTATAAAAATAACCGTTTTCTTTGGCCAAATGAGCCATAAGATGCAAGGCTGAAATAGAATCGACAGAACTAACATAATAGCCACTTTTCGCTTTTTGATGTATTTTTTTCTCAGCAAGCGGCAACGCATATTGAGAGTCTTTCTCAGCGACAACGCCTAACAAATTATTCACACCGCTATCGCTTGGGAAATCTGCTGCCAGGTCTGTTGCAATATCGATAGCCTTTCTGTAATCTTTAAGGAAGAAGTGTGCATATGCAGCGTAATATTTACCATCGGAAGCATCAGGATAATCTGTAAGTACCTTCTCAGCATCGGCTAATACTTTTTTAAAATTGCCAGCCCGAACATCTTCCTCAACGTTTTCAAAAGGATAGGGTATGTCATTACGATAATAATCATAATACGATGTTTTATCCCCATATAAATGACATTCATCAAAATACTCCTCAGCAAGCTCCTCCACCTCGATAGAATCCAGGTCATTCTCATAGACCTCCACATCCAGATAGGCCAATGAATCCGGATCTTCGACATAGTCGACTATACGTTCCGCATAAACGGATTTAGACACAGAGCCGGACATCAATGCCGGGCAAACGAGAGCAAAAGCAAGCAGCAAATTTAACAACACTTTCATTGTAGATTGAATTAGTTTACGTTTATAGCAGAGCATGTTTTATTTTCCATGGTAATCAGCTATGCAAAATTAACTAAAAATTCCAATAAATCGGCAATTTTTCAGAAAAAAACGCACCGCCCGGCAGTTTTACCGCAGGTGAAACCTCCCTCTGCGTACAAATTCCCGGTTGGTTCATAGCTATATTGGTTATGTCAATCGTTTCGGGAGCGGTGTAAATACCGTATCAACACTACTCGAAGAAAACAAAAGTAATCCTGCAGAGTTCCTTCTCGGCGACTATACCACATTCAAAGTTGTTGTTCAGAATGCTGATGTCATAGAAAATGGCACCAATGGCACCGATAAAACGCCCGGAATTATAGTGAATACTACGGAAAGTGGCACCGATAAATTTGAATTTGGCACCGATAATGGCACCAATGAGAGTGCAAATGTCACCAATAAAGGAACGATTGTCACCAATGATGTCACCAATAAAGGAACGATTGTCACCAATGATAATGATATTCGCAAAGAAGCAATAATTGGTATGATGAGGAAGAATAAGCGGGTTAGCGTCACTCAAATCGCTAAGGAATTAAACGTAACACGAAGGACAATTTTCAGAATAATAGATACATTGAAATCCCAAAACCGAATTAGAAGAGTTGGAGATTTAAAATCCGGCACATGGGAAGT
>CAMWTL010000197.1 GCA_947177145.1 uncultured Porphyromonadaceae bacterium | reverse complement strand
TGTATGCTATTGATGTCGATGAGGATGAGCTTGTCGCATTCGATGCCTCCGCCATTCTTGATGCCTATAAGCAAGTCTCCACTCTATAAGAGTGTTCTGTAAATGGTTAACAGATTGAGTTTATAGAGTGATTAACTAATTGGATTCATGTTGTTTGGATAAAGATATGTGCTACATCCATTGATAGCAAAGTATTCTGTCTGATTATGACGTAATCCTATTGCTGCGCTAATTGTTGAGTCTACTTCTGCTCGTCTCCACATTATTTATCCAAACTCCATAATATTTATCTAATAGGAAGTTATTTTCATGAAACGCCTTATCCTTCTACTGACACATCCTATACTTCTTCTTTGTATTTTCAATATGATAAGCTGCTCCAATGCCAATCGCTATCATCTTGAAGAGAGCCTACAGGCTGCCGGCGATAACCGTCAACAGTTAGAAAAGGTCTTGGAACATTTTAAGAACGCTGACGATGAAAGAAGTGAAGCTGCACAGTGGCTTATAGCAAATATGTCAGGGAAGGAAGGCTGTGACACTGCTACAGTCTTAAGTCGCGCTCGACTCTATCAGATAGTGGATTCTGTAAACCGTCTGTGGAAGGAGCCGATAGATTCCATCGTGAAAAGCTATGGAGCGGACTATTCAAATATTCCTAAATATAAGGACTTGATGTGTGTCGATTCCGCTTTTCTCGTGAATGATATCGAATCCGCTTTCTTCGCCCGCGAAAGATGGCAGTGGGCGAAGAAGGTGGATTTCGACACATTCCGGGATTTTGTGCTGCCTTACCGTGTGGGCGACGAGGCTCTTTTCAACAATTCTCGCAGCATTATACAACAGCAGCTCCTCCATCAACTTGATTCGTTGGCAGCTTTGGAAGGTATGGATAAAATCGAAAATGTGGTGCCGGAAATAGGAAAGTTGCTGAAACCGTTCAGATGGACCGGGTTCATTCCTGATGGTCCGCGCCTCGGCTCGAAAATGACGGAGCTTACAATCGGTAATTGTCAAGATTTCGCCGACCGCATCACATTCTTTTTCCGCGCAATCGGTATCCCTGCCACCACTGACAAAGTATTTTTGCGTGGCAACGGTAATACCTCCCATTTCTGGCCCGTAATCTTGGGAGAGGATGAAAAAACTTACGTATTTGAAGATGCAGCCCTCATTCCCTCAGAGGAATACGATCTGAAGTTTATTAAAGTGGTGCGTGAATGTTTCTCAGGCTTACGTGATGTTACCGAAGTCTATAGCCCTACCCCAATTCCTGACCTTATAATTGATAAAAAAATGCTTTCCGAAGATGGAAAGAGATATTTTCTATGCGGCGCCTCACATCAGAAATGGACTCCTATTGTTGAGGGAAAACCTGTTAAAAATGGGAAGATAGATTTCGGGAAGGTTGGAACTGACCGTGTGGCTATTATTTCCCTGCTCAACGATGAGGGCCATCTACAACCTGCCTGTGAACCGTTTATAATAAATCCGAATGGCACAATCACAGCGATAACCCCTTCAAAACAGACAGCCCCTGTAACCCTATTCCGGAAATATACCCCTGAACTCGGAGAATTTGCCGACCGTATGGTGGGGGCGGTGATAGAGGCTTCTGACAATCCGGAGTTTGATAATCCCGATACACTGGCTACAATAAGTGAAGAGCCATACCGACTCTACACCACAGTGACATCTAAAAGCAATAAGCCATACAGATACGTCAGGTATCGGGGTGCTGATAATTCGTATTGCAACATTGCGGAATTAGCGTTCTACACCGGAGAGCAACCTCTGCCGGGTAAAGCAATTGGAACAGACAAACCCTGGGGAGGGGTGACAAACAGGGGAATCCAAGCCGTGTTTGATGGAGACCCCTACACCTCTTTCGATTATAGTGAGCCATCAGGAGGTTGGGTAGGTCTCGATCTCGGAAATCCAAAAAGAATAGATAGGATAGTCTATACTCCTCGCAATCGGGATAACTTTATCCGCACAGGAGATCAGTACGAACTTTTCTATTGGGAGAGTGCCCAAAACAAATGGCGTTCACTTGGAAGTAAAACCGCTACGGCTGACTCCATTGATTTCCAAAGCCCTTTAGGTGCGCTCCTGTATCTGAAGAACCATACAAGGGGAAACGACGAGCGTATATTTCTCTATGACTACAATGCAAAACGACAGATATTCTATTAGAGGTTGGGTCATATTGTTCTCTTCCGCAATCGTCACTTTCCTGCTCCTTATTGCCGGCATAGCCGAGGCGGGATACGGGCTGTTGGAGCTCTTGGGTATCTGCGCCTCCCGGCATCCCCTCTACCCCGTCACCGGCTCCTTCTACAATCCGGGTCCCTTCGGCTGCTACCTCTCATTTACCGTGCCCCTCGCCATTGCGGAGTTCTGCTACGGCAAACGTCCGCTTCTCCGCTACACCGCAGTTGCTCTTCTTTTGCTCGATGCCCTGATGCTCCCCGTTTCAATGAGTCGCACGGCTTGGATAGCCTCAGCCTTGGGGACATTGATAGTGTTCAGTCCCAAGATTATACGGTTTTTCCGCAGTTCACCCCGGCTCTACACACTCCTCGCGGTCGCCGGTCTCTCCGCTTCCCTGTGGGGTGTCTACTCCATTAAAGCCGACTCTGCCGACGGACGGCTGCTGATGTGGAAGGTGGCTGTGAGAGCTGTCAGCCCCTCCCCCTTCTCCGGCACGGGACCGCAATGTGTGGCAGGTGCCTACGGTGTGGCGCAAGAGGAGTATTTCGCCTCCGGACAAGGCTCCGAGGGTGAGATGATGGTGGCTGACGCTCCCGAATATGTGTTCAATGAATATCTCCAGACTGCCATAGCCTACGGTTGGGGTAGCGCACTGCTCCTCATTATTGTGCTCATAGCTGCGCTCTGCACCGCCCTCTCCTGCCGGAATCTTGCCATAGCAGGATGCGTGGCTGCCGTGATGACGGTGATGGCTGCCTCCTACCCTTTCCAGTTTCCCATCTCCACAGCCACAATCGCATTAATCCTCATAGCCGCCTTTTTCTCAACCACGATGATTGATGTGAGGATGGCAGGGGGAGTGGCATCTGCATTGCTCTGCCTATCCCTCTGCCACCCTTTCGACCGTATGGAGGTCAGCCGGAAATTCAACGTGGGTCTTGTGCTCCATAAGTCAGGCAAGTGGGAGGAGTCGAACAAGGTACTCGCCGAGATCCTCCCCTACTCCTCCGACCCTATGCCCCTAAATATCATAGGGAAGAATTTCCAACAGCTCAACCTTCCCGACAGTGCCGAGCATTACCTGACGAGGGCAGCTTTCAGGTGCCCCAACCGTCTCTATCCTCATTATCTGCTGATGCACCTCTATGCCGATCCCCGCCATCCCCAAAAGGAGAGGGCTGTGCGTGAAGCCCGGCTTATACTCTCCAAAGAGGTGAAGATAAAGTCACCGGCTGCCGACGACATCCGGCGCGAAGCCAAGGAACTGCTAAATGACCTTTCAAATGAAATTCCGTCCGCTCCTGAAAAGGATATTTAACATCGTATACATATTGGTGATGACGGTCGCCGTGCTTGTGGTGATCCGCTATCTGGTGCTATTCGTGGCTCTCGACACCTTCCACACCCCCACACAGTCGATGACACCCACCATCCCACCGGGCTACCACGGCACCGTCAACAAGCTCAAACTCGGTGGCAGGGTCTTCAACTTCATAGCCGCTGCCGAGGGTCGCCCATTCTCCGTGAGCCGTCTGCCGGGCTACGGACACCTCGAAAAGAATGACATAATCGTGTTCAACGCCCCCTGGACCGACAGCTGGGACAGCATCGCCATGAATATGCGCCTCTATTACTGCAAACGTGTGGTGGCGGTGGCGGGCGACACTTTGGAGATAAGAGGGGGACACTACAAGGTGAGGGGATATGACGGCACGCTCGGTGTACCATCGGAGCAGGATATGGTCAAGGCGTATGTTGACCACATTCGCCTCACAACCCCCGACTCCGCAAGGATGGGAGGCTCCGTCTACACAATCCCTTACGACACCCTGCTCAACTGGACCATCGACGAGATGGGACCCGTGGTGGTTCCGGCAAAGGGAATGACCGTGAAGCTCGACAGCCTTAACCTCCTCCTCTACCGCAAGTATATCGAGTGGGAAACAGGCGAGAAAATCCCCCGGGGGCTGCCGGAGTACACTTTCCGCGAAGACTACTGCTTCGCTGCCGGCGACCACGCCGTCGACTCGCAGGATTCCCGCTACTGGGGCTTCCTCCCCGAAAAATTCATCGTCGGCACCGTCCCCCTCAACCAAAAGAACAAGTAATCAAAAGCCAGGAATTGAGGCTGTGGCTCGACACCGACGAGAACAACCCCCACCTACTCGAAGTCCTGAAAGTAAGCCAACCCACTCCAACCAATAACCCCCAACCAAAAATAAGGTGGCAGAACTTAATCATTCTGTCACCTTATAATTTATCCTAAACTCATACGATAATTTATCGTAGGCCCATTCGCCAAAAGAATCGGAATCAGGAAAGATGAAGCATAGCCTTCACCTGCTCGATTGGCAAATTGGCAGCACAGGCAATAATCTCGAATGATACCCCTTGCTCAAATAGGCGTTTTATCATTTCCATTTTCTCAGCACGACCTTGGGCTAATCCTTTCTCTAAGCCTTTGGCTAATCCTTTCTCCATAGCATTTTCCTCGGCTGTCCTGAGCACCGCATAATAGTCGCGGGCACGCTTCAGACTCGCCTCGTAAACATCCCTCTCCGACGGACTCAACGCAGCAACGTTGCTAACGCTGTCAAGATAACGGAAAATCTCGTTATCACTCGCAAATGCCACCCTCTGCATACTTCCCATATTCTTTATGTTATAGATCCACTGTTCAAGTAGCGTACCGCACTCACCCTCCGTCTTCTCGAAGCACGGAAGCTG
>CAMWTL010000196.1 GCA_947177145.1 uncultured Porphyromonadaceae bacterium | reverse complement strand
AGATGTCGGTTTAAGTGTGGAATCAGTAGCCATTTTAAAGTAAATTTTGTTATTGAAACAAATTTTTACAATGGGAGGTTCATATGGCTAATCTTTTTGAATAAGTGAATTTATCAGGTCTTTTAGATTGAGGGTATAGGTGGTTGCTGATCGGGCTGCTACCACGCCGGCACCTGTCGAAACATTACTGTATCCCCATGTAGGTTCACCCAAACCTACTTCAGATAAATCGTCAATCTCTCCGTAATTACGTTGCCATTTATAGTTTGCCCAATTATAGTAACTTTTAGATATGCTATATAGGGTGAAGGTATAGCCGAAATCAATTACCTCAGGGCTCCATCCCTGGACAATTATGCCATAATACGCATTAGAGTATTTTAGATGCAGAGTATAATTAGAGCCTGAGAATTGACGGTCGGTAAAGAAACTAAAGTCGTAAGTTCCACCTGCTATCATAGACTCAAATACTCCAATATGTTCGCCGAATATAGGTTCAGCTTCGTAATCTAAAGTGCCTCCATAAAATTCGGTGTTGCCATACACTGTGCCATCCCCGGCATAATCCCCTTCCTCTTCACCTTCACCTTCACTCAGATGAGGACTTATATCTGAGTTGTTGAATGTGGTAGTTGTAAATCCGTAATAATTCTCTATGGCAGCAGGGTCAAAGATATCAATCTCTATATTTATCTTAAACTCATAGACGGCTGTTAATACGTTGTGTTGACCGATAGAGGTTTCTCCCTCAATAGCAACCGGAGTATAACGCACGGCTTTTATCGGCACGGCGTAAGGCACGGACACTTCTGCTTCGGCAAAGCCGTAGGTGGGGCTGGTGGCGGTGATACGTATATGGTCGCCCTCCTGTGCCAAGTAATCAGCTCCCTTCTCCTCTCCATTTACGATGATACCCACCACCGCATCAGAAACAGAATGATTTTCCATAGCATCCGAGTCGGAATAGAGCCAGGTATGAGTGACCTGCACGGAGATAGGTGCTCCGGCAGTAATCAATGAATTTAGACAAAGCACAGGCTTAGTCTCTATCTTCGGAGTAAAGTCTTCATAACACCCGGTCAGAATAAGGGGTAGTGCTACAGGGATAATGTATCTTAG
Source organism: uncultured Porphyromonadaceae bacterium (assembly GCA_947177145.1). Classification (GTDB taxonomy): domain Bacteria; phylum Bacteroidota; class Bacteroidia; order Bacteroidales; family Muribaculaceae; genus Lepagella. The sequence continues at coordinate 3,889 of CAMWTL010000196.1, read as the reverse complement.
GAATAGATTCTTAAAAATCTTATTCTTTAAGCAAATGCTTATTGCTAATGTGAAACTTCTTAGAATTTCCATGTGTAGGATATTGAGGGGATGATGGGTAATAATTTAACTTTTTGAAAAACCGGCTTCCAATAAGGAGGATTCCATATAGACTCCTTTGAACTCCCCCGTATCACGGCGACCGTGTTCATATGGTTATAGGCGTTGTAGAAGCTGAAAGTCCAATAGCCGCGCTTGTTCCTGACAATACAAGCGAGGTCGAGACGATGATAAAAGGGTAATTGGTAGTTGTTGATATGCGCTTTCAGGGGTGCATCACTGGTATAGGTAGGCAATCCGAAGTCAGGCTCTTCCCACATCTGGGGCAAAAGAGTGAATCGGTTGCCGGAATGTCCTATCCAAGTGGCGTTGAAGGTTACTTTCTTACTTACATTCCAATTCACCACAACATTTATTGTGTGTCGGTTGTCAAACCTTGCCGGATAGGGATGTCCACCGTTTTTCTCCTTGAATTGACGGTCAGCCCAAGCAAGGGAGTAGCTTATACGCCCGGTGAATTTACCGGCTGTCTTCTCAACCATAAAGTCGATACCTTTCGCTGAACCTTTACCGGAGGTGAGGCGGGTGTCCCAAAGTTCCAAGGGAGGGTGAAGGTAGTATTCGTCGCGATACTCCACAAGGTTGTGCATCTTCTTATAGTAACCCTCCAAGGATATGCCATACACACCGTTGTTGGATTGCCAATAGCCTCCGATGGCAACTTTATCTGCTGTCTGAGGCTTAAATTTACCGGTGATGGGAATCCATTGATCGGTAGGAAGCGAGAGATAACTTGTAGTGAGTTGGTGTACGTATTGTACGGTACGGCTATAGGCTCCTTTCACACTCAGATTATCGTTGATGCGATAGCTCAGTGAGAAGCGAGGAGAAATGCCACCGTGTGTTTTGCCATCAATATAGAAGAGAGAGGTGTGGAGACCTATATTTGTACGGAGTCTTTCAGATATGCTCCAATCATCTTCGATGTAGGCGTTGAATTCATTCGCTCTGTAGGTTGATACGGAGTCTTTTGAAAGCATTATCTCATCGTTGATCAGATACTCTCTTTTTGTGCGTTCCGGCAGAAAGGAGTGCCTTACGTAGTTTGCGCCGAATCTTATGTGGGAAGCATCTGAGTGGATCCAGTCGAAATCACCGCGAAAAATCCAGTCGTTGATATTGTTGTCAGACTGATCGTTAGTCTTGGTAGTGTACTCGCTATCGTCCTCATAGTCTTTGTAAGTGTCGCGGTGCCTCATATTGGCAAAATACCGGGTATAGGCGGTGTTGAATTCCGCTGTCAGGTTGTTGTGTATACGGTAGTTTAGTCCCACTTGCGCCACAAAGTTACCCCAGTTGAAATCAAATCTCTCCTTTTCATAACTGGTTGCGGTCGGACCGTCAAACGAGCTGTATGAATATGTGCCCTCATATCCTGTCTTAAGAAGGTCGTTGCCATAGTAGACACTGAAGAAGCCGGTCATTTTGGAGGAAAAGCGATGATTGACCTTGGCATTTACGTCGAGGAAATTATAATTTGCCCGTGTTTTCTCCTCCTGGTCGGAATTGATGATGGCAAGGATCGGTATTGCGACCAAGGTATACCAGGGGCAACGTACTCCCACAAGATATGTTGTCTTCTTTCCAATCGGACCCGATATGTTGAAGGCACCTGAGGTGAGACCGATTCTCGCCGTGCCGTGGTGCCCGTCGAGGCTGCCGTTCTGGAGTCTAACATCCATAAAAGAAGATAGTCTGCCGTCGTATTTAGCCGGTATTGAGGTCTTGAAGAAATCTATATAGCGTATGATATCGGGATTAAAGGCTGAGATTAGTCCTGCAAAGTGGTTTACCTGATATAGTGGCACATTGTCGAGAGATATGAGATTCTCGTCGGAATTGCCGCCGTGTACGTGCATACCTGACAGACCCTCGGTACCGGCTGATACCCCCGGTTGCAGCTGCATAGCCTTTATCACATCCGGCTCTCCTAACATTGTAGGAATATTGCTTACCTCTTCTGCGGTAATCTTTCGTGCCCCTATTTCCGCAGTGGTTACTACCGGCGACTCCAGACGTGACATAACAACGATTTCTTCAAGCATTTTCACAGTGTCGACCGGTGTGACAGAGGTGGTGATTGTAGGGCGGGGTGGCTGCGTCCTTTTGTCGCTCTTCTGCTTTACTTTTCTCTTCTTAAGAACCACGTTGTTTCCTTTTATCTTGTATTCAATGTCAGTATCTTTGAATATCTCCGAGAGAACCTTTTTCAGGGGTTGCTTATTGGCACTGACAGTAATCTTCATATCTTTAAGGAGATCGGAAGAATAGACAAAGTTCTTTCCCGTCTGCTCAATAATACTTCGGAATACGACGGGGGCAGGCTGGTTGACCACCTTTATTGTGACGTTCTGAGCCGACAATAAGAGCGGAAAACATAGCAATATGATTATGATAGTCAAATGTTTCATCGATCAATGGTGATATTGGTCATTATGGTGGATGGTTATGATTGGCAGGATGGATTGTTGGTCAATCTTCATAGCCGCTGATTCGCATATCGGTGGCGAGAATATCATTGATTGTATCCAAAAGATCGATGGCTGTCCCTTCGTAGTGGAGGGAAAGTTTGTAGCCGGAAGCATTAGCAGGTAAGCCAATTACTTCGACTCCGTATATCTCTTTTATTTTCTCTACCACAACCGGTAAGGGGGCATCCTCAAAGTCGATTACTCTCACAATCGTTTCAGGAGCGGCTATAACGGATTGTGTCTGTTCCATAGGTTCGGATGAGGTTTTGAAATACCCGGTATTATATATTATAGCTGCTGTAGCTCCAACCACGGCTATAAGAGCGGATGCAGCTACGGTTTTGGTAGCTGTCCAGCGAAATCTCCTTACCGGTTTGATGCGACGTAATGCTTTATCGGCATCGAAATGCCCTTTACGATAATGCTTCGCAATGAAATCAATTTCTTTATTATCTTTCATATCCGGATTCCTGTGCAAATGATTGTTTATGAGTAATTTATTAGAAGTCTATACCGATTCTGAAAGAGAAATAGGCTGTGCAACCATGATGTTTACCGATTGGTCCTGTAAAAATATATTCCCCATCCGGAGTTATGCTAACGTCATATATGTCAGAGGTATAGCCAATAATTGTGACTCCGAGACCAAGATTTATTCCCATTTTGCGTCCCCAATTGAAACGGTAACCTATGTTGGGAGAGAAATAGACTCCGCCTCCATTAGTAAGGTTATAACCTAAACGCATCTCACCGAATGGGGTAAATTTCCCGAATAGCAGGTCAGTACGTCCGTGTATGAATGGGGTGAGTAGGCGGTCTCTTTGGTCTGAATTATATTCAAAGTCGATACCTGCGCCTATATAGAGCCGGGGATTGAACTGGAAACCGTGGGAGGTGGAGAATCCGGTATAATAATCCGTGTAGCGTTTTGTGAATCCCGGTACCTTCTCAGTGCGTACAGTGTTGCTCCAATCAAGGAATCCACGATATCCACGCTCAGGCTGACGAGCAGAGGCGTTTAAGACGATAAAGATAATCGCAAATAGAAGAATAAACTGTCTTTTCATAACGTTTAAAAGGTTTTTTCTTTACGACGCTATGAAATCAAAAAGGTCCTACTTGATATTGAAAAATTTTTATGACCTTCCGATGTAGTGTGGTAAACTGTCGTTGAATCAAGGAATTACAGTTTAAAAGGTACAACCTCAATTTCTGTAAGTAACTGAATTGAAAAACCTTACCGTTTCTTGGTACTCGAAGACTGTCTCAGTCTCCATCTTCAAGCCACTCATGGCTTGCTGCTTTCAGTTACAAAATTA
>CAMWTL010000195.1 GCA_947177145.1 uncultured Porphyromonadaceae bacterium | reverse complement strand
CGATCGGACAAAGACGACCATAGTGTGTATAGTGTACGTCTCGAACCTCGAAGCCTGCACGCTCACGTGAAAGACCGCCGGGACCAAGGGCAGACATACGACGCTTATGCGTAATCTCTGCCAGAGGGTTGGTCTGGTCCATAAACTGTGAGAGGGCGTTTGTGCCGAAGAATGTATTTATTACGGAAGAGATAGTCTTCGCGTTGATAAGGTCAATAGGTTTGAAAACCTCATTGTCGCGTACGTTCATACGCTCACGGATAGTGCGCGACATACGTGCAAGACCTACACCAAACTGGTTGTAGAGCTGTTCGCCTACGGTACGCACACGACGGTTGCTCAAGTGGTCGATATCATCCACATCACTCTTAGAGTTGATAAGCTCGATAAGGTATTTGATGATGGCGATGATGTCTTCACGGGTGAGCACTTTCACATCCTCGGGAGTGTCAAGACCAAGTTTCTTGTTGATTCTGAAACGTCCTACCTCGCCAAGGTCATATCTCTTCTCCGAGAAGAAAAGATTGTAGATAACTTCACGGGCAGATGCATCGTCCGGTGGTTCGGCGTTGCGGAGCTGCCTGTAGATATATTGGATAGCCTCCTTCTCTGAGTTGGAGGAGTCTTTTTGTAGAGTATTGAAAATTATGCTGTAGTCAATTGCACTGACATTCTCCTTTTCCAGAAGTACAGTCTTGGCACCGCTTTCGATAATGGCATCAATATTATCTTCAGTGATTTCCGTGCCACGGTCAACAACTACATCATTACGTTCGATAGAGACAACCTCACCCGTAGCGGAATCGGCATAATCCTCAAGCCAGCTCTTCACAATACGTCCGGCGAGCTTACGGCCAATCGCATCCTTAAGGTTTGCCTTAGTCACCTTCACCTCTTCGGCAAGGTCAAAAATCTGGATAATGTCTTTGTCACTTTCAAGGCCGATAGCGCGAAGAAGAGTAGTCACGGGGAGTTTCTTCTTACGGTCGATATAGGCATACATGACATTATTGATGTCAGTTGCAAACTCGATCCAGCTTCCTCTGAAAGGAATGATACGAGCGGAATACAGCTTGGTACCGTTGGCGTGAGTGCTTTGTCCGAAAAAGACACCCGGTGAACGGTGGAGCTGAGAAACTACGACACGTTCGGCACCGTTTATCACAAACGTGCCTTGCTCAGTCATATATGGTATGGGACCCAGATAGACGTCCTGTATTGTGGTGTCGAAGTCCTCATGGTCCGGATCCGTGCAATAAAGCTTCAGCTTCGCCTTTAGGGGGACGCTATAGGTGAGACCCCTCTCAAGACACTCGTCGATAGTATAGCGCGGAGGATCTATATAGTAATCAAGAAACTCCAGAACGAAATTGTTACGAGTGTCGGCAATGGGGAAGTTCTCCGCGAATACCTTATATAGCCCCTGGTTCTTCCTCTCCTCCGGCGGCACGTCGAGCTGAAGGAAATCCTTGAAGCTCTTCAGCTGCACCTCCAGAAAGTCAGGAAACGGGAGCGGATTTTTAATCGATGCGAAGTTTACGCGCGGTTTTTCGGTTAAAATTACTGACATTGGGGTTTGTATTTATGAAAAAATGCGTCTTGAGAAGTGTGAAGTGATTTGCAATTCTGTTCTGACGCAGACATAGCTGTATTCAGCACACACCGCGCCAAACAGAGTTACAAACTTTTAAATATGCCAAAAAAAGGTTAAGAACGCCACTTCTCGCGCGTTCTTAACCTATTATTAGGGTAAGAGTTATCTTATTTGAGCTCTACTTCAGCACCAGCCTCTTCAAGCTGCTTCTTCAGACCCTCAGCCTCAGCTTTGGGAAGACCTTCCTTAACGACATTGGGAGCGCCGTCTACGAGAGCCTTAGCCTCTTTCAGGCCGAGACCGGTGAGCTCCTTAACGAGCTTAACAACTGCGAGCTTGCTTGCACCGGGAGCTTTGAGGACTACGTCGAAGTTAGTCTTCTCCTCCTCAGCGGGAGCTGCAGCGGCAGGACCGGCTGCTACTGCCACTGCTGCAGCGGCGGGTTCGATACCGTACTCCTCTTTGAGGATCTGAGCAAGTTCGTTTACTTCCTTTACGGTAAGATTAACAAGTTGTTCTGCAAATGCTTTCAAATCTGCCATTGTTGTATTTCTTTTATTTATTTTTTACTTGATTAATTTTCTTTGTTAGACAAGGTCTCCAATACACCGTGGAGAATGTTGCCGCCACTCTGAAGGGCGCTGATGACATTCTTAGCCGGGCTCTGGAGAAGAGCAACCACGTCAGCGATAAGTTCGTTCTTGCTCTTGATATTGCTGAGAGTGTCTAACTGGCTCTCACCTACATATACGCTTTCCTCTACATACGCACCCTTCAGCATAGGAAGTGTGTCGTTCTTCTGGCGGAACTTCTTGATAAGCTTCGCAGGAGCATTGCCTACGTTGCTGAGAAGAAGTGTGGTCTCGCCATGAAGAAGATCATAGAGTCCGCTATAGTCAACATCGCTTGCCTCAAATGCCTTCTTAAGAAGTGTGTTCTTTACACAGAGCATCTTGATGTCGTCCTTGAAGCAGGCGCGACGGAGAGCACTTGTCTTCTCTGCGTTCAGACCGCTGGTCTGGGTCAGATAAACACAGGAGTATTCTGCAAGTGCGTTCCCGATTTTCTCTATTATAAGTGATTTATCTTCCTTTTTCATTTCGTCTTGCTTTTAGATTATTCAACCACAGACTTAGGCTCGACCTTAACGCCGGGACTCATTGTGCTCGAAAGATAAATACTCTTGATATATGTGCCTTTTGCTGTAGCCGGTTTGAGCTTGATAAGAGTGTTGACAAACTCCTTGGCGTTATCACGCATCTGCTCCGGAGTAAAGCTTACCTTACCGATGGAAGCGTGTACAATACCGGTCTTGTCAACCTTGAAATCGATCTTACCTTGCTTAACTTCCCTGACTGCCTTAGCAACGTCCATTGTCACTGTGCCACTCTTGGGGTTAGGCATAAGACCACGAGGACCGAGGATACGACCCAAAGGACCAAGCTTACCCATTACAGAGGGCTGAGTGATGATAACGTCTACGTCAGTCCAGCCACCTTTGATTTTTGCGAGATACTCGTCGAGACCTACGTAGTCTGCTCCGGCTTCCTTAGCGGCTGCCTCTGCATCGGGAGTGCAAAGTACAAGCACTCTCACCTGCTTTCCGGTGCCGTGGGGAAGGGAAACCACGCCACGAACCATCTGGTCTGCCTTACGCGGGTCTACACCAAGGCGAACGTCAATGTCGAAAGAGGAATCAAACTTTGTGAAGGTAATCTCCTTAACTTTCTCTGTTGCTTCGGCGAGCGTATAAGCCTTTCCCGGTTCAATCTTCGACAGAGCCAACTTTTGATTTTTTGTCAGTTTTCCCATTTTTGAAGATTTTTAGATGTTTTCGGGGAATGCCCCTTTAACGGTGATACCCATGCTTCTCGCTGTGCCGGCAACCATACGCATTGCCGAGTCTAAAGTAAAACAGTTCAAATCAGGCATCTTGTCTTCTGCAATAGTCTTCACCTGATCCCAGCTGATCTCCGCAACCTTGTTTCTGTTTGGCTGCGCAGAACCACTCTTAAGTTTTGTCACCTCTTTAAGCTGAACAGCCACCGGAGGAGTCTTAACTACAAAGTCGAAAGACTTGTCAGTGTAGTACGTGATGACTACAGGGAGAATCTTTCCGGCCTTGTCCTGGGTACGGGCGTTGAATTGCTTGCAAAATTCCATGATATTGATGCCCTTAGAACCCAACGCAGGTCCTACTGGAGGCGACGGATTCGCCGCACCACCCTTTATCTGCAATTTGATCTGTCCAGCAATTTCTTTAGCCATTGTTCTGTTTGTATTAAAATTTGTTTGTGCAGGCCGACAGCACTTTGTCGATGCGTAACATCATCCGGCTCAGATTCTCTCCACCTGCGTGTTTTCCAACTCAAGATCTGTCGGGCGACCGAATATCTTCACCTCGACCTTCAACTTCTTCCTGTCGGCGTTCACCTCACGAATCACACCGGTGAAACCGGAGAAAGGTCCGAAATTGACCTTCACCGACTCACCCTCGTAATATTCGTTGGATGAATCTTCCTGAGGAGTCCGCAAATCATCAGCGGCACCAAGCATTCGCATCACCTCGCTCTCCCGAAGGGGCTCAGGCATACTCTGCTTGCTACGCCCACGCAAAAAATCAATGACATTCGTAGTGTTGCGGAGTTCATAAATCACCTCTCCCGTAAGCTCTGCCTCTATGAAGACATAGCCGGAGTAGAGATTACGCTCCTTTACCACTTTCTTGCCATTGCGCGTGGAATAAATCTTCTCTGTAGGAATCAATACCTGCGAAACGTATTGTCCAAGATCCGTGTTCTTGATTGCTGCATCCAGAACCTCCTTGACTTTCGCTTCCTTACCGGAAATGGCACGCAGAACGTACCACTCTTTTTTATTTTCAGCCATTGAACTACAAATTTAATGTTTAAAAACTGATGCTATAGATCAGCTCCATCAGAAGCTCGAAAATCTTGTCAACCACCCATATAAACACAGCGATGATGATGGAAGCAATCAACACCAGCACTGAGCTATTGACAAGCTGTTTCTGAGTTGGCCAAGAAACCTTATACACAAGCTCGTTATAAGATTCCTTTATGTCGTTGATTAATTTCATTTTACCTTTGATTTGCACGGGAAGAGAGGCTCGAACTCCCGACACCTGGTTTTGGAGACCAGTGCTCTACCGACTGAGCTATTCCCGTAAGTAAGGAGCCTCCTATTTTACCCGAAGGCTCCCGTTATTTAGTTTCTTGTCAATTCAACATCGAATTAGTCGTCGATAACCTGAGTAATCTGACCGGAACCTACTGTACGACCACCCTCACGGATTGCGAAACGAAGACCCTGATCACAAGCTACCGGAGTGATGAGCTTAACCTCGATCTCAACATTATCGCCAGGCATTACCATCTCTACGCCCTCGGGAAGAGTAATCTCACCTGTAACGTCAAGAGTACGGATATAGAACTGAGGACGATATTTGTTGTGGAACGGAGTGTGACG
>CAMWTL010000194.1 GCA_947177145.1 uncultured Porphyromonadaceae bacterium | reverse complement strand
CATTTTCCAAAGCTTTAAGATACGAGTGCTGCATAGCGAGATCGTCCTCAATTAAAAGAACTGAGGTTTTCCTTATCCTATCCTCCTCTTCTATAATATCAATATCTTCTACTTCAGAAGCGATAGTAGCAGCTATATCTTGCTTATCAACAAGCGTTTCATATTCTATCGGGCGTACTTCCTCTCTTACATCAGGCACATTGGTCTCTGTCACACAACCATTAGGATTGATAAGTTTTTCCTCCTCATATAATGGTACTGTTTGGCTCTGTCTTTGTGATCGCTGTTTCTTATATATCCTAAAAATGACCATGCTTTCTATAAGTATGATCAGGGTGTCTGCTATCAGAACGATAAGAATCCAGTCGGCATATTCTGACAAAAGATGAGTCATAGTAAATTTGAGTAGTAGACTAAAAGATTTGTGTATTCCAAGAGGTTTGATTGAGTTAATTTTGATACAAAAATAGGATATTTTAAACTTCTTTACAACTCACCGGACAGCTCATTCCTATACCATCTGCTATATAAAAGTTAATTTTATTATAAGCTAACCTTAAATAAGTGTGAGAATTACAATTATTCTTCTTTTATAACTATGATATTTGTCCTCTCAAATATCATAGGATATTAATCATATGTCATAGTAAATATTTCGGAAATGTTCGGGTTGAGGGAAAGAATACGAAAAGTGGTGCCTACAAATACGAAAAAACGGTCAGCATTACTTTGGCTGCCACATTAATTTTGCACCCACAAACCTAAAAAACTAACCATAAACTTTTATTAATAGATGAAACAAGTCTATCAAAATTCATCTCTACACCGTGCGTTAGTCTTGATTTTTGTTTGGGTAGCCACGTTATCGTGTTACACGGTTTCTTCGTCAGCTGCCACCAACATTACAGGTACGGTGTATGATTCCGATGGAGAAGTGGCAATCGGTGCTACAGTACGTCCATCTGATAAATCCATCCCGGCCACAGTGACCGATATTGATGGTATCTTTCATTTCACCTCATCAAAGCCACTTGAGCTTGAAATCACCTATATCGGCTGTGAGCCGCAGAAAGTGACTATAAAGCCCGGTGAGCCTGCGGAAATTCACCTTAAAGCTAATGACAGTCTCCTTGACGAGGTTGTCGTTGTGGGTTTTGCCACTCAGAAGAAAGTCAACCTTACCGGTTCGGTAGGTGTGGCAACTTCTAAAGACATTGCCGGTCGTCCTGTGCAGAATGCGACTGCTGCTCTCCAGGGTGTGATTCCCGGTCTTAACATTTCTAACTCCTCAAGCGGTGGTGAGCTTAACGCAAGCAAGCAGATCAACGTGCGTGGTATGTCAACCATCGGCGACGGCTCCAACGGTGGCCCGTTGATTCTTATTGACGGTATGGAGGGTGATATCAATACCCTTAACCCTGCCGATATCGACAACATCTCTGTACTTAAGGATGCTGCAGCCTCATCTATCTATGGTTCGCGTGCGCCTTTCGGTGTAATCCTTATCACCACTAAGAACGGTTCAGCGGGAAAGGCAAGCATAAAGTATAACAACTCTTTCCGTTTCAACCAGCCTCTTACCCCGATGAAGATAATGGACTCTTGGCAGTATATCAACTACCTCAATGATGTTCAGCGCTACACTTCCAACAAACCTGAGTTTGAGGAGGATTTCGTTCAGCAGGCTTATGCTTACTACACAGGGGCAAGTGACAACTATATCTATGAGAACAAGTGGGATGGCACAAGCCGTCGCTGGGGTACCGGTGAGTGCGGTGGTACATTCGCCAATGTAAACTGGCTTGACGAACTTTATAAGAAGACTGCCTTCGCTCAGGAACACAACATTACACTCAATGGTGGTAATGATAAGGTGACTTATTACTTCTCAGGCAACTTCCTTGATCAGAACGGTTTCCTTAAGTATGGTAACGATTCTTACGAGCGCTACTCTTTGATGGGTAAGGTCAATGCCAAGATGTTCCCATGGTTGACAGCGCAGTACACAGGTCGCTGGATCCGTACTGAATATGATCGTCCTACAATTATGACCGGCGGTTTCTATGAGAAGGTTATCCGTCGTCTTCCTCCGACGAACCCCAAGTATGATCCCAACGGCTATATCGCAGCCGACTATAACTATATCGAGCATCTGGAAAATGGCGGTATGCACAAGGAGCAGAATGATAACTTCACCAACCAGTTCAAACTTATCATTTCTCCCCTCAAAGGCTGGAACATTACCGGTGAGTTCAACGCCCGTATTAACAACGACTGGACACATCAGGACTCGAAGCCTGTATATGCTCACGATGCCGACGACCTTGAGGGTCTCAGCTCAGAGACTGTTCACCTCGCATTCGACTCCGGAAAGGATTCAAGCGTATCTGAATATTCCTATCGTTCAACCTACTTGAACTATAATATCTTCTCTGACTTTGATTTTACAGTGGCTGACAAGAATGACTTCAAGATTCTTGTGGGTTTCCAAGCTGAGGACTTTAATTACCGCACTGTCAGCGCATGGCGTAACGACATGTTGGTAGAGGATCTTCCTATTCTTGACCTTACTTCAAGTACTATCAACTATGGTCTTGGCAGTGCCTATCAGAAATGGCGCACATCCGGTTTCTTCGGTCGTCTTAACTATAATTTCGACGGTAAGTATCTCTTCGAGGCGAATATCCGCTATGACGGTTCCTCTCGTTTCCGCGCTGACACACGTTGGGTATGGTCACCCTCTTTCTCTGCCGGTTGGAATATCGACCGTGAGAAATTCTGGGAGCCTATCTCTACATGGTTCAATGCCCTTAAGCTCCGTGCCTCTTATGGTCAGCTCGCCAACCAGAACACAAGCAGCTGGTATCCTACTTACCGTGTGATCGGTGTCTATGCTCAGGGTAGCAATTGGCTCGTAGATAATCTGAAGCCCACAACTTCCGGCTTCCCTGCTCTGATTGCTCCAAATCTTACTTGGGAGAAGATCCGCAATACCAACATCGGTGTTGACTTCTCATTCTTCGATTACCGTCTTACCGGTTCATTCGACTACTTCTGGCGTAATAACAGTGATATGGTTGGTCCTGCAGTTAAGTATCCCGCTGTGCTTGGTGCTTCTGTACCTAAGGAGAACTCTCTCTCAATGCGTACATATGGTTGGGAATTGCAGATTGGATGGAATGACCATATCGGCGATTTCAACTACTCTGCAAAACTTAATCTCTCTGACGACCAGACAAAGATTACAAAATACCCGAATGCTGAGAGATACCTCAACAGCTATATCGAAGGTATGGTGGTAGGTAATATCTACGGTCTCACTTCTGTAGGTGTAGCTCGCACTGATGAGGAGATGGCAGCTCACCTTGAAAATGTAAATCAGGATGCCATCGGCTCCAACTGGCAGGGTGGTGATATGATGTATGCCGATATTGACGGCGATGGCAAGATCACTGTGGGAACTACTGCTGATGATCTCGGTGACCTTAAGCTTATCGGTAATACCCAACCCCGTTACCGTATCGGTTTTAACCTTTATGGTGAGTGGAAAGGTATCGACGTAACAGCCTTCTTCCAAGGTGTGCTCAAACGCGACTACTACTTCAGCCCCTACGGTGGCCAGGGTACAGGTGGAAAGGGTGCTGTGTTCTGGGGTGCTACTACCGGTGGCCGTTGGGAATCTATCTTCCTCAAGGATCATCTCGATTACTGGCGTGATGAGAACAGTCTGCTCGGTGAAAACCGCGACTCTTACTACGCACGTCCTCTTTACTATACCAACAAGAACCGTGAGACCCAGACCCGCTTCCTCCAGGATGCCTCTTATCTGCGTCTGAAGAACCTCCAGATCGGTTACACTCTTCCCCAGAGCTTCACACGTAAGTTCGCATGCGAGAAGTTCCGTATCTACTTCTCTGCTGAGAACCTCTGCACATGGACAAAGATGTCTCATGTAATCGACCCTGAGTCTCTTGAGGTATCATCTATGAAATCCGGCTCATCTTACCCGATTGCCAAAACCTATTCTTTCGGTGTAAGTCTTGATTTCTAATTCCAAATCTCCTTTTTTAACTGACACTAAAAATGAATAACATCTGTAAACACATAGGGCGACTCGGTTTGATTGCTATAATCGGAATGGCAACTGCGGGATGTAATGACTATCTCGACATTACTCCGCCATCCCAGATTTCGCCTGAGACCTTCTTCAACACCCCCGAGCAGCTCGCCTCTTACACTATCAACTATTATAAGAGTTCCGATGCTTCCGGATCTCGCTGGGATAATGCTTTCCCTCACCATGGCATAGGCGGTAGCTCCTACCAGACTTTTATGGATGATGACCAGGGTACAGACAACGAGAGCGGTACCAACAGCAAATTCTTCGACGGCGACTCCAAGGTAAAAGTAGGCTCAGGCGGTGGTAGCTGGAGCTTCGGACGCATCAACGACCTCAACTATTATCTTGAGACTGTGGTGCCTAAGTATGAGGCAGGTGAAATCACCGGTGCTGACGCTCTGATAAAGCACTACATAGGTGAGGGCTATATGCTCCGTGCTATTGAATATTACGGTAAACTCCGTGCTTTGGGTGACTTCCCCATTATCCGCACCACACTTCCTCTCGACCGCGAAGTGCTTACTGACTCTTCTGCACGTAAGCCCCGTAATGTGGTGGCTCGCTTCATTCTTGAGGATCTTGACAAGGCTATCGACCTTCTTTCCGACGGTTCAGCTACAGGCGGGCGCAACCGTATCACTCGTGACGCAGCTCTCCTCTTCAAGGCAAGGGTAGCTCTCTATGAGGCAACCTTCGAGAAATATTTCGCCGGCACACCTTTCGTGCCTGACGCATCGGCAGGTTGGCCCGGTGCTTCTAAGGAATACAACAAGAACTTCAACTATAGCAACGCCAGTGAGGTTGCATTTTTCCTCGACCAGGCTTTAGCAGCTTCCAAGGAGGTAATTACCAAGCATCCTAATCTTACCGCTAACAATAAGAAGATGAACGGTGCTGAGATGACAGGGTTCCAGGCTAATCCCTACTACGATCTCTTCGCAAGTCAGGATGTGTCTTCCCGCGACGAGGCTCTTATGTATCGTTCCTATGATTTCGATCT
>CAMWTL010000193.1 GCA_947177145.1 uncultured Porphyromonadaceae bacterium | reverse complement strand
TATAATCTTGCCAACGCGGAGAACAACCGAATAGACAGTGCAGCGGAGGTGTCAAGTGCGATTCGGAGTGTAAAATCTCTTCTTGATGCAGCACCCTCTATTTTGACTTATTTAATGGAGGGGAAGCTTGTAGAGTCATTCCCGTCGTGGCTTGTTGAGGAGGAGCGTATCAAAGCGGGTTTGATTCTGAGAGAGTCGGATGGGAGTCAATGGCTTGACGCTATTCTCAGTGCTGAACGTCACGGCTACTTCACCGGTCAGATAGGTTTTATGCTCGAATTTGCAGGGATTTGGGAGTATTATAAGCAGCACGGCAATGTCAATTGGAGTGAGGATGAGAAGGGATGGTTTGAACGGTTCACTAAGTATAGCAATGATGCCAAAGCAGCTTTTGCGAATAGTTACGAAGACCGGGTAAACGACTTCGGTTGTCGCTTTGAACGTGCCGTTTTATCGAAAGGTGACTATCTGCCGAGCAATAATCTTCACTACAATCTTCTTTCTACCAACACTGTAAAGAACAATGTGAAACGTGATTTTACATGGAAACGTCTGCTACGTCTTGATAGAAATGAACTTGCAACGGAGCGAAGGAGCTTTGTGAAGGCTGTATTTGATGACTCAGCATATGATTATAACCGACCCAATGAGTCGCTTAAAGAGGTATTTACGGAGAACCCAACGGGTGAGCAGTGGCGTGACACATTGATAAATTGTCCATCTGCAATATTATATTGTCAGCAAGGCTTCATTTCGTTCTTCCGTGAGATTAAGGGATATGAGGGTGTATTGCCTATGGCATCATCACGTCTTTCCGGTTATCATAGAGAATTATATTCCTGGGCTTTATATAAGGAGTTGGAACAACACCCTGTCGGACCATTCAAAAAAGGAATGGGATATGCTGAAGTTAAGGTGAACAATGAGCTTCCGTTTCTATATTTCGACGGCTTTACTTTAGACAACCGTAATAATTGGCTGAAGATAGTTGCAGAAACAAATCCGGACGATTGGAGCCTGTCAAGGTTCAGACTTGAAATTATCCAAGGAGAGGATAGCCCTTCAGAAATACAAGAAGGTGATGAGACTTCAAGAAATAATGGAAGTCTTCCCGACACTCTTATATCGTTTGATGAATTTCTTCTTTCAGAGGGGTTCACCAAAGAAGATGGTAAGGAGGTGAAGTATATAAGATATGTGGATGGGATTTCTGAAGCCAAAACTTATCTTCCGATTTTATTCGATAAGTTGACGGAAGCTTTTGAGAGTAAATGATTATAATACTGTGACAGCATTAAGAGTATGCTGTCTGAAATATTATTATGCTGTCTTCAATATTGTTCTGTCATCTAATATTGTTCTGTCTGTGGAAATAATGTGACCTATCTGCGATAAGAAATATATGGGATAAAAAAAATAGGAGTCGGTCCCGAATCAGATATTTTTATATCGGAAATATCTGATTTGAGACCGACTCTTATTTTGACTTATGACGTTTTAAACGGAGTGGCTTTCTTATTTTCTTATTTTGATATTATTAGTTACTTGTTGTCAAGATCGTGGAGAAGGGTAGAGACAGCAGTTTCGAGCTGACGATCACGTCCGGCTGCTATATCCTCTGGCGAATTGGCAACCTTGATGTCCGGTTCGAGCTGGGTATTCTCAAGGATAGTACCGTCTTCAGTGCGGAACGCTACCACAGGTACACCGAATAAGAGGTTGGGATTCTGAAGGTCAATCCAGTTTACACTTGACATGGTGCCGGGAACGGGCATACCCACGAGTTTACCGAGGTTCTTGTGCTTGTAGACCCACGGAGTGCCGTGTGCGTTAGAGTAATTCGCCTCGCAGATTATCATGATGCTCGGCTTGTTCCAACGGCGTGAGGGCATCTCTGACGATTTCTTTCCGTGAATTTCCTGAGTAAGATATTTGTCGCCGCTGAAAAGCACCTCTATATCCTCGTGGAGACGACCTCCGCCATTCCAGCGTGTATCAATCACAATACCTTCACGGTCAACATACTCACCAAGTAATTTGGCATATACTTTACGGAAAGAGCCATCATCCATAGAACGGATATGCACATAGCCAAGTCTGCCACCCGAAAGACTGTCTACCTCATGCTCACGAGCCTTGACCCAACGGTTGTAGAGAAGATTATTCATAGCTCCTTTGGTAATTGGTAGCACTACCTCTTCCCAAGTCTCTCCGGATGAGGGACGAGAAAAAGATACGAGGGTCTTCTTGCGGACGATGTTGTTAAATAGTTTTGCCCAATCGGAATCAGCCTTGACAGTCTCACCGTTTATGGCTGTCACCACATCACCTGCCTTCACCTTAGATGTAGCACGGTCGAAAGGTCCCCCTGCCACTACCTCTTCAATGGTCAGACCCTCTGAGGGTACAGAGAGATCGAACATAAGACCAAGCGACGCTGTAGGGTCAGGGTTTCCGGTAGAATAATATCGTCCGCCTGAATGTGACACGTTAAGCTCACCGAGAAGTTCGCTAAGAAGATCGGCGAAATCATAGCCATTGTTGATGTGGGGAAGGAAACGGCGGTAATTTGCCACATATGCTTCCCAATCGACCGGCATCTCAGGGAGATAGAAACGCTCACGAGCCTCATTCTCCACGAAATCGAGCATCACCTCACGCTCGGCAGCCTCGTCAATCTTCATCTTTGTGGAGATTGACACATTCTTCATATCATTGCCTTTGGGATTGAATTTCTTCACAGAGCGTCCGATAAGGAAGATATTGCCGTCGTTGTCTGCCACCATACCGGTGGAACCCGCGTCGAGTTTCTTTGCGAGTGACACGTCTCCTTTGCGGAGGTCCTTCTTCCAAAGGTCATAGCCACCTTCAAATGCGGAAAGATAATATAACGTCTCGCCATCTTTTGATAGGATATAGTCGCCAAGCTGAGAGGAATTGGGTGTAAGGCGCACGATACGGTCAGCCAATCCCTCACGCTCAATCACTATGTCGTTTGACTTCTCCTCGGCATTTTCATCCTTAGAATCGGATTTTTTCTTCCCTTTCTTCTTTGAATCTTTCTTGCTATCATCCTTTTTCTCGGCATCCTTCTTCTGCTGCTTCTCAACTTCCTTCAGAAGGGCATAATCCTCCTCGGAAAGACGGAATTTGTCGTAAGCCTCCTGATTAAGGAACACCATCATAACGTCCATTTCCGATCCCCAGGAGGCATGGTTGCGCATACCGTATCGCTCCGAGGCGAAGATGATGGCATTGCCGTCGTCGCTCCAGCGTGGTTCCTGATCGAAATAGCCGGTCTGTGTCACGGGTATGAACTCGCCTGTCTTGGTGTCCACTATAGCAATGTCGCCATAAGGCTCATGGGAGGGGTTCATTACTTCTAATGTCAGTAATCGGCTGTCGGGCGCCCACTTTACGGGGAAGCCTCCGGAGCGGTAGTTGGTGATGTTACCGCCATCAAGAGCTTTTACCGACTTTGTGGCCATATCCATCACCATGAGCTTGGTACGGTCTTGTACAAATGCCATCTTCTTACCGTCGGGAGACAATTCAGGATAACCACGTTCTACACCGTCATCCGGGAAGAGTGCCACTTCCTCGATGAGCGTGGCGTTTGAGAAATTCGGATCATCTTTCCTTGCTATGGATGCCTTGTAAATGTTCGACTTTCCGGAACGTAGCGACCCATAATAGAGAGTGCGCCCGTCTCGTCCCCACGACAGACCGCTTTCGAGTACAGGAGTATGTGTGATCTGTTTTACCGAGGGATATTCCGTAGAGGTCACAAACACTTCGCCACGGCTGATGAACGCCACTTGTTTGCCATCGGGTGAGGGTAGTGCCTCATCAGCTGAATATACCGACACGTTGACCGGTTCGGCTGGAGTATCGTCAGGCACACTCACAGCTAAAGGCGACGGTGTACCGCCGGGAGTCATAGTGTAAAGCTCACCGTTAAATGTGAAAGCTAATCGGTCATTATTGCCTACGCTTAGGAATCTTACCGGATTATCCTTAAAATCTGTAATTGCTTTTGGCAAAGCGTCAGGATTGTTAAGGGGCATGGTGTAGACATTAAGTGAGCCGCCATCCCTTTCACTGAGGAAATAAAGCGTCCCTGTCTCTGAGGAAGCTGCCGGCGAGAGGTCTTCACCGGCATGGTGAGTCATATTGGTATGCTTACCGGTGGCAGGATCGAAGAGCCAAATGTCACGTGTCACGGATGATGTGTGGTGCTTACGCCACTTGTCTTCCATACCTTTTACATCCTCATAGAGGAATTTGCCGTCAGGGAGCACTGATAAGGCTGTGGCAGGGGTGGGGAGGAGTTGCTTCAGTCCTGAGCCGTCAAGGTTAATGGAATATAATTCGGTCAATCTTCCTGTTGGGAAGGCGGGACTGGCAGCAGGATCCTGAATTGTGGCTGAGAAATAAATTTCCGTGCCGTCGGGAGAGAATGCCTCCACCAACTCCGAGCCGGAATTGTAGGTGAGGCGTTTCTCCGTTCCGCCGTAGGCTGACATAATATAGATATCCATGCTGCCATTGCGGTCGCTTATGAATGCTATTTGAGAACCGTCGGGACTCCAAACCGGAGTGGAATCATAGGCAGGATCGAAAGTTAGGCGGCTTGCATTTCCACCGTTGAAAGGCACGGTGTAGATGTCACCTTTGTAGGAGAAGGCTATTTTGGAGCCATCCGGTGATATTTTCACATCACGCACCCAAAGCGGCGTGAGAGCGGAAGCAGAAAAGGCTATTGCCATAAAGGCTGCCCCCGTGAGATACATTCTGAAGTTCATCAATTATTATTTCGTTTTTATTGAATTTGGCAGGTTGCTCAGGAGAGAGCGGTGAGAAGAGACTGATGTATGACGCAAAGTTAGCATATTAATTTCAGATAGGCAATATGGCAGAGGGTTTAGAGCCGTGATATGGCAGAAGATAATGAGCCATTTAGAGAAAAATTAAAAAAAATTTATCGGTTTTAAATCTATTCTCATATTTTTACGTCTTGTTAGATGTAGTGAATTTCGGTCACTGCACAAAGTATCGGTAAAACAACAAATGGCTTTAAGGAGAACTCCTGACATAAATCAATTTGAAACCATTGTCGATCA
>CAMWTL010000192.1 GCA_947177145.1 uncultured Porphyromonadaceae bacterium | reverse complement strand
ACAACAATATATAACTTATCTCTAAATTACAAAGTATGAGAAAACTGTTTTTAATTCTAATGACGATGGTAGGCTTCACTCTGAGTGTGGTAGCTCAGACGCGCACCTATCACGGTACCGTTCTCGACGCGGCTAATAATGAGCCGTTGATCGGAGCCACTATCGCCCCAATCGGTGGTGGACAGGGTGTAGCCGCAGACATCGACGGCAAGTTTACGCTTACAGTTCCCTCAAGTGTAACACAAGCCAAAATCACTTATGTAGGCTATCAGGATCAGGTAGTTACGCTTCAGAACAACATGACCGTCTATCTCCATTCGACAGCTGAAAACCTTGATGACGTTGTGGTGGTTGCTTACGGTACTGCCAATAAGGAATCTCTGACAGGTTCTGTGGCTGTGGTAGGTGCCAAGGAAATCGAGGATCGTCCCGTTACATCGGTAACCTCTGCTCTTGAGGGCAACGCTCCCGGTGTCCAGGTTACAAGTGCTACCACTCAGCCCGGTCAGGCTCCGGCTATCCGTGTACGTGGTTTCTCATCCATCAACGGTAACAATGACGCGCTTATAATAGTGGACGGCTCTGAGTATGTGGGTGATATAGCTGCTATCAATCCTCAGGATATCGAGTCAATGTCAGTCTTGAAGGATGCCGCTTCCTGTGCTCTTTATGGTAATAGAGGTGCAAACGGCGTTGTGCTCATCACTACCAAGAAAGCTAAGAATATAGGTAAGGTAGACGTGACATTGCAGGTACGCCAAGGTATGTATGAGCGTGCTCTCCCGATGTATGATCGCCTTGGTGCTGACCAGTGGATGCAGGCATCTTTTGACGCCCAGGTGAACGGTACAATCACTAACCAGGGCCTTAGCCGTCAGGAGGCAATCGATTTCTGGCGTGATAACTTCATTCCTACCTATACCCGCCTTAACATCTATAATGTTGAAAGCGACAATCAGGTGTTCAATTCAAACGGTAAGATCAGTGCTTCAATCCTTCCCGGATACAGAAGCGACGATATGGACTGGTGGAAGGGTGTGTCTCGCACAGGCTATCGTCAGGAGTATACAGTGAGCATGGCAGGTGCTACAGAGAAGTTCAATGCCTTTGCATCTGCAGGTTATCTTAAGGAGAACGGTTATGTGCTCCTCACTGACTATGAGCGTTTCAGCGGTCGTGTAAATCTTAATGCCAATCCGGTTAAGTTCCTCCGCTTAGGCTTGAACCTTAGTGCAGCACAGCAGGAAATGCAGAGAAGCCCGGTTGATCCCGATGGTCTCGGCTATACCAACAACCCCTTCTCTATGACCCAGAATAAGGCCCCTATCTATCCTTATTATCTCCATGACGCCAAGGGTGCCATTGTGTATGACGAGTTCGGAATGCCGGTATGGAACCAGGAAGCTTATAATTCAGACGGTAACATCGTATGGAACATCCGCGAAGACAGACGTAATTACAGCGTGACTCAACTTGATGCTGCTCTGTTCGGCACATTGGTTCTCCCTTATGGATTTGAACTTACTGTAAAAGGCACTCTCTTCCGCGATAAGACCAACGAGCTTCAGTATAACAACAATAAGATCGGTTCACAGGCTAACATCGGTTCTCTTTCTCAGAGTTTCTACCGTACAGGTACTTCTAATTTCCAGCAGATGCTTAATTGGGCACATGATTACGGTGTACACCACGTAGATATCCTTTTGGACCATGAGAATTACCAGTATAAATATGACGAGAACTTTATCCGTAAGAGCGGTCAGGAGTTGAATGGTCTTATTCATATGGGCAACTTCTCTGAAATGATGGATATGACAGCTTATTCAACAGAATATAAGCTTGAGTCATATCTCGGCAGAGCACGTTACAACTACGATCAGAGATATTTCGTCGAAGCTTCAATACGTAGAGACGGTACTTCTCGTTTTGACAAGGACAACCGTTGGGGTACATTCTGGAGTGCCGGTGCAAGCTGGGTGATCAGCAAAGAGAAATTCATGTCGGATGTGGATTGGGTTAACTTCTTGAAGTTCCGTGCTGCCTATGGTGCAGTAGGTAACGACGCTTCTGCAGGTCACTACGCATCATGGGGTACATACAACTTTGGTTGGTCAATAGGCGGCTCAATCAGCAACCTTGTTCCGGGTCAGCTTCCTCCCTCTAACCTCCGTTGGGAAACTACCAAGACACTCGACCTTGCCCTTGAAGGTTCTCTTTTCGATGACAGATTCAACTTCTCAGTAGGATACTATAACAAACGCAACTCCGACCTTCTCTTCTGGCGTTCTGCTGCTCCCTCTTCAGGCGCACTCGGCAACACCGGTTCAAATCCCCAGGTGCTTCAGAATATCGGTACTATGCAGAACATCGGTTGGGAGCTTTCATTCGGTGTTGACATCATCCGCACAAGCAATTTCAAATGGAACTTCAATGTGGATGCCTCCTTCCTCAAAAACAAGATCATCAAACTTCCGGACAATCAGGACATCCCGGGTGACGCCCTCTTCGTTGGAAAGAGCCTTTACGAGCAGTACACTTACGAATGGGCAGGTGTAGACAAGACTAACGGACGTTCACTCTATTCAATTGATCCCCAGTCGCCCGATTTCTATTCATACAATGAAGACAATGTAAGAGTATATAATGGTGATGAGTATGCTTCTCGTATCGCTAACGCCGCCTCTAACAATGCCCTTGTTGAGATTGATGGAAAGTACTATACCTATAATACCGCTTACGCTTCCCGTAAGATTATCGGCACCTCGCTTCCCACAGTCTATGGCTCATTCGGAACCAATCTTTCTTGGAAAGGTATCAGCCTCGGCATGCTCTTCTCATATAGCCTGGGTGGCAAAACTTACGACTCCAACTATTCAAGCCTCGTAGGTATCGGCTCTACCAATCCTTCAGCTTTGACTACCGACCTCCTCAAGGCTTGGACAGAGAAACCAGCCGGTGTAAACGACCATACAGTGGGCACTACCACCATATCTTATCCCGGTGCCGACGGCCAGATGGTGCAGAACACAGTGGAAAATGTATTGAAGGGCGCTTCTAATGTAATCGATCCGAATGGCGTACCGCAGCTTAACACCTCATACAATTCATATAATAATGCTGCCAGCAGCCGATACATTATAGACAACAACTATCTGATCTTTAAGAATCTTAACGTCTCTTACGATCTTCCCGGACAATGGGTAAGGGCTATGAAGCTCCAGAACCTCAGCATCGGCATGTCAGTAGACAATGTATTTATCTCAGCAAAACGTAAGGGCCTGAACCCGCAGTATAACTTCTCCGGTGGCCAGGGACAATACTTTGTACCGTCACGAGTATATTCTTTCCAGCTTACAGCGAAATTCTAACCCTTTATCAGTGAAAAAATGAATAAGAAATTATATAAAGGCTTGGCTGCGATGATCACTTTAGCAGGTCTCAGCGCCTGTTCAAGCGATTATCTACAGACCGAACCCATCACCAGCATCTCTGATGCAACAGCCGTAGCAACTACAGAAGCGGCACAGATGAGTGTATACGGCATCGGCCGTATCATGAATACCCAGCTCAGTCTTGGTCGTTCACATTCGGGAGAAAACTCCTGTCTGCAATGGATTGGAGAGGGTCTCGGTCCCGACAATGTGTCCTACTTCAATATGGGCGAGATGGGACGTTCATGGTCTCGTTGGGAATCACTGAATCTACAGAGCTCTTCACTCTGCCGCAATATGTGGGATTATTGCTACATGATCATATCCCGTGCAAACACCATCCTTGCCACTATTGATGATGCCGAGGGTAGTCAGGCAAAGAAGGACTGGATTAAGGCACAGTGCCTCACATTGCGTGCCCACGGTTATCTCCATGCCGTGCAATGGTTCGGCCCGCGTTGGGTAGATAGCAACAACGGTAGTGCCTATGCTGTGGTGCTCCGTACAGACCCGGGCACTGATCCTGCGCCTCTCGGCACAATGAATGAGATCATGGATCTTATCTATAGCGATCTCGACGAGGCTATCAGCCTCTACGGATCTTGCGGGCAAAACCGCAGCTATTGGTTTGAGCCGGATGCCGACATCGCCTATGGTACCTATGCCCGCGCTGCACTCTTGAAGAATGACTGGGCAAAGGCTCAGAGCATGGCTCACCACGCTCGACAGGACTATCCTGTTATGAGCAACGAGGAGTATATGTCAGGTCTTATTGAGCCGACAAGTGATTATATGTGGACAAACCCCGACAACGACATTTATTATTCCGCATGGGGTTGTTGGTTCTCATGTAATGGTGCTTATCCTGCCAACTGGTCGATGGGTCTTGGCATCAATATGGACCTCTATCGTCTCCTTGATCCGAACGACATTCGCCGTCAGTGCTTCTTCACACCCGACAAGGCTGCCGAGATTGCGAAGATACCCGGCTATGAGGGTGTGGCTTCAGTTACCGAGGCTGACTTCTGGAATGCCAATAATGTGGTTGCCGGTACTATGGACTGTATTGCCGGAGGCTTGCACGACATGGCTGACGGATTTGTTAAGTATGCTATGAATAATAACCCCAATAGCGGTAGTGTCACAAGTTATCCCTTCTGCCGTGTAATAGGCGGTGTGCCTGAGACTACTCCCTCTGTTATGCAGATTGGCGGCGCTGTCAAGATGTGGTGTGTAGGTGTCAACGGCACTTATGGTGATTCATACTTCCCCTGGATGCGTGCCACTGAAATGTTGCTTACAGAGGCTGAGGCAGCTTATATGGCAGGTGATGTAGCTACTGCCAAGTCTGTGATCTCCGAGCTTAATTCAATGCGTATACCGGGTTATACCGCACCTGACGGTGAGGCTCTTCTTGAAGACATCCGTCTTTCAAGACGTATCGAGCTTTGGGGCGAGGGTCACTGCTGGACCGATTTCAAACGTTGGAATCTCCCTATGGAGCGCAGAGTATGGAAAGAGAACGACGTGACATCAGGCAATACCCCTGCCAACTATGCAGTGCGTCAGGAGACTTCTGCCTACAATGGCTGGCGTCTGATGATTCCCCGTTCAGAGTCTGACTTCAACAGCGCATTCGATAGAAGCCTGCTCAACTATAAGGATTAAGAAGCTTTATAGCTAAACAAGAAAAGGAGCCAATGTCCGCCGGACATTGGCTCCTTTTCTTGTAGTTGCATAAGAA
>CAMWTL010000191.1 GCA_947177145.1 uncultured Porphyromonadaceae bacterium | reverse complement strand
CAAGGCGGGAGATTCATATTGTCAAGGTCTGCCACATTCCAACTGCTCACAATGATGCGGCGGGAATCAGGATTCTCCTTTATTGTGCGCACCGCCTCCGAAATCTGGTCGATAAACTTACCGTCATAGCCGGGCCATGAGCGCCACTGATAGCCGTAGATATGTCCTAAATCACCATCAGGATCAGCCCATTCGTTCCATATCCTCACACCGTGTTCCTGTAGATATTTCACATTGGTGTCGCCGGCAAGAAACCATAGAAGCTCATAAATGATGCTTTTCAAATGCACTTTCTTTGTGGTGACGAGTGGGAAACCTTTAGAGAGGTCAAAACGCATCTGATAGCCGAATGTAGAAATCGTACCGGTGCCGGTACGGTCACTCTTCACGTGGCCATTATCGAGTATATGTTGCAGAAGTTCGAGATATTGTTTCATTTTATTTTAGTTAGTAGTTGGTAATTAGCAGTATTTAGTTAGGAGATCATAGACAGTAAGTGGTAGGGTATAGTTGAAGTTGAGAGTTGAGAAAAGTAAGGTTGAGAGTTAAAGTTTAACGAGTAACCTGTTTTCGGAACAGAGGAGTGGCACGGCGGTTACGTCCTGATTGGAAGCGTATGGCATCATTAGGACACACATTCAGGCAATCGAAGCAACGTACACAGCGAGAATTGTCTACAACACGTCCTGCCACCTTCACACATTGCGACTTACACACCTCTTCGCATTTCATACAGTTTATGCACTTGTCGGGATCTATCTCTATATGATAAAGGGTAATACCGTCAAGAGCACCTAAGGCAGTGCCTATCGGGCATACCACCGTGCAGAAGCCACGACCCGTGAATAGCGCACATATCACAAGCAGTATCGCAGAGACAATTCCAGCTGCCATACCTGCTGCTGCCCCTATCCCCAAAGTAATCCAAGTGGTCTCAACAGCGTCGGGGTTAAACACCGAGGAGATGTTGCGCATAATATTCCACGGCTCTATCCAATAAGGTACAGCTACCACCCCCACTCCGAGACAAACCAGATAAATTAAGAGTATATGATAGCGCACCTGCCGCCTGGGCTGATAAGAAAACGGGCGATTAAAATAGGGTATCTTACGACGGAATTTCAAAACTATATCCTGCAAAGTTCCTATCGGACACACCGTGGAGCAGTAGATGCGGCCTAAAAAAATGGAGATGACAATCCATACGATTGTCACCCCCATAGTAGTGGCTAAGATAGAAGGGATAATCTGAAGTTTTTCCGACAGACGTGCCAATGGACCGGCATAATGTCCGAACACAAGGAAAGCTACGCTTGTCACCAGAAAGACAAGCGACAAGACTATCCTTATTGTTCGTAATCCCTTCATATGTGTATCATCTCTTACGCTTTTGCTGTTGTTTCTGCTGTTCGCGCATCATAGCCTGCTGCTGACGCTGCATCTCCTCAAGACGTGCCATAAAGCCGCTCTTCTTCTTGGGTTTCTTGGCATTCTCTGCCATAGCCTTTCTCACGCTGTCTTCCTTGATAATGAAACGGAAAGCGTAGGTTTGGGCGATGGTGATGAGAAGCGAGAGGAAATAATAGTAGGAAAGACCGGCAGCATAGTTATTGAAGAATATCATAAAGAACACGGGCATCAGGTACATCATCCACTTCATGCCGGGCATCTGTCCGGGAGAGTTCTGCATATTGATGCGGGTGTAGAGGATATTCGTCACTGTCATAAGCAGACAGAAGAGAGAGATATGATTGCCGAAATATTCAGTTACCAAGGGAATATTGCCGCTCCAAGAGATTATGGCATCGGGAGCCGCGAGGTCTTTCGCCCAAAGGAAGCTTTCCCCTCTCAGCTCGATCGCCGACGGGAAGAAGGAGAACATTGCAAAGAGAATAGGCATCTGGAGCAACATAGGCAGACAGCCCGACATCGGGTTGGCACCCGCCTGATTGTAGAGAGCCATAGTCTTCTGCTGACGTATCATTGCATTCTCTGTGCCAGGATATTTATCGTTGATAGCCTTGATGTCCGGAGCAAGCACACGCATCTTCGCCTGGTTCTTGTAGCTCTTATAAGTGAGCGGGAAGAGCACAAGCTTGATGAAGATAGTCATTATCAGGATTATGATACCGTAGTTAGAGATAAATGATCCGAGGAAGGTGAAGATAGGAATTACCACACCTGTATTTATCCAACGGAATATCGACCATCCAAGAGGGATGAGTTTAGTAAGGTTGAGGTTCTCATCCGACACAGTCTTCTTATCGAGCGAAGAGAGGAGGGGATAAAGATTCGGACCGATGAAGAGTGAGAACTGAGCGGGAGTCTCGGCTTTCCAATCATAATCGTTGACCACAGCTTGAGTGTCGAAACGCTTCAAAAGCCAAGGGTCATTTTTAAGCACCTTACTCTGGAAGTCGGCAGTATTGAAAGGACGGTCAGCCACAAGCACAGAGGAGAAGAACTGATTCTTGAAACCTATCCATCTGATCTTCGCCTTGCGGTCTTCAGTGTCATTCTTGCTCTCCGAAAGATGCTCAACACTGCCGCCGGCATACTTATAATAAAGTCCGGAATTACGCTCCTCAAACATCTTACCCTTCTCCTGACGGATAAGATCCTGATGCCAGTTGATGCCGAGATTACGGTTATTGCTCTCGATTATGCCGTCAAGGTTCTTTTGTACCACCTTTATACCTATCACGTAGCTATCGCCACGGGGTAGAGTGTAATCAAGAGCCCAAAAAGCGTTATCGCCCAAGGGAAGGGACATACGCACGGTAGAATCATTGAGCACCTGCGGAGTGAAATAAAGGTCGGCGGAATTCACAGGGTTCGGAAGAGGCAATTGGAAATCGAATGTGTTGGAGCCGTTCTCAAACACCACAACCTTTTCCTTACGCTTTGCGCTTTCGTCAGGAGTGTACTCAGTGTCATACTTCTTCAGCTCCGCACGTGTGATGGAACCTGACTTTGCGCTGAGTTGAAGCTTTATGACATCGTTTTCAAGATGGATAATGCTGTCACTACCGGAAAGGAATCGGGCGAACTTGCCATAGCGACCCATAGCCACCGAAGCGTTACGCACTGCCTCAACAGCCTTGCGCTGCTCCTGAATAGACATCTTCTTCAGGTCGGCATTGGTAATGTCTGACCAATTTAGGGTCTTGCCGTCTACCACTACTGTACCGAAAACGGAATCGCCGGCAGCAGTGAGTGCTATCGCGCCGTCGCGAAGACGAGTGGCGTGTGTGCTGTCGGCAAGCACAACAGGCTCACCGTTCTCCATAATGTTCTTCACGAGCCATTCCTTCTCCGTAGCGGAGAGGTAATCGGGGGTTGTGCTCACAGCAGTCTGCGGCGACACATCTTCGGTCTCGGTCGTGTCAGCCACAGGGGCTCTTTTCGGACCGAACCAGTTGAAACAGAATAGCACTCCGATAATGAGGAGCATTCCGATGATGGTGTTCTTATCCATTTCTGACGGGTTGTTCTCTTAGCGACTCTTCCAATGATGTTGGGGGTCGGTTTTCAGATTTATGGTTTGATAAATTACTTTGATTTTTAATAAAAAAGCCTTTTACGGCATTCAAAGTGCAAAATTAATCAAAACTTCGGGAAAAAGCGGAATTATCATCCCGAAAAATGCCTCCACCATGATATTACCCCATTTATCATTACAGTCGGTTCAGCTCGTCGTCTCTAACGCTCTTCCCTTTGTATTGGCGTTTTGCCGACTTAAACTGATAGCGCACTGAAAGAGAGATATACTGTGAAGCTCCTTTGAGCGTATATGAGTAATATACGTTATTGGTGGATGTGCTGACCTTCTGTCGCCAAGTGCCGAAGATGTCATTGGCTGAAAAGGTGAAATTCCAATCTTTATAGCTTTTACTGACGGTTATAGCTGTCTGCCAAGAAGCGCCACAATATTGAGTCTCTATATTTCCGTCGCCACGCAGGAAGAAGGATAGATAGGCATAGAAGCTATGAGGAAGGTCGAAACGGTTATTTAGCGATAATTGATAGAAAGGAGTCTTATAAGTTCGCTTCGGCTCACCGTAAGCCAAATCCTGAAATACCAACACACCTTGCAGGGTAGGATGCCAAAGGCTCACGTCGAGTCGCTGCACACCCACTATCTGTAGCATATTATAGTGAGGGAGATTCACTGTCTCAGATACCGAAGCATTGATTGAGGGATCATAGAAGCAGGAGAGACCTATTTTCCTGATGTAGTGCATACCCTCTGCCTGGAATATAAATTTCTTGTAATAAAGATTTAGTCCAAGCTCATATGACTTCATCTTTTGCAGGGCAGGATTACCCGTTTCCCAATGGGTGGGTGTGACATAGGTATAGTTATTATCAAGACTTGAATAGGAGGGACGATAGACACTCTCTTTATAGTAAATACCCAATGTGACAGGTGAGTGATAACGCACACCGATATTGGGAAGGAAATCATCATAATTCTTCGACAGATCCATCTCATACTTGCCGTTTCTTATATATTTCGTACGTGTACCGTCATATCTCAAGCCTCCATACAACTGCCATTTATCGGATATTTTCCAATCGAAGGAAAAGAAAGCCGAGTATAGATTCTGTTTCACATCATCCGTGGCGGGATGCAGGACTTGGGCAGCATCCCCTGTTGATGAACTTGTAAACTTCTGGCAATTCTTTGTATAAGTGTAATCGCCACCTCCCGAAATATTGAACTTATCCCAGCTCTTTTCCAATTCTATCTTAGAGGCACATAGATCAGACACGGTAGTACCTGTATTATTTATTCTTATCCCCGTCTGCTCCTCATCGGCACTATTCTCAGAGTTATCATTATTCTTCACATAATCAAAGTCCATACGGAGATTGACCGACTTAGGTAGTACAAAGGAAGCATAGTAATTGAGATAGTGTCGGCTATTTTGGGAAAATATGTTGCTCATAGATGAGATTTTCTCTACCAAAGATAGATTGGTATGTGTCGCGAGATCATCTTTAAAACGCATTGAGGGTGTTCGTGTGAAGGTATATTTCACTCCCATTGAGTGTTTGTGAAAATCATAGTTAACTCCTCCGGATGCCATCAGCTTAAAAGTATGGTTAAAGACATTTGCATCAGTCATACTTTTGAATTCATCGTCCCCGGCGAGTGTATAAGTTGATTCTCGATACTCTCTTTTCTGCCTGAAGCGACTGTCGTCAAGTAAGAAATCTCCGAAAAAATTCAGTCC
>CAMWTL010000190.1 GCA_947177145.1 uncultured Porphyromonadaceae bacterium | reverse complement strand
CTTCAGCATCGGATGTTACCTCTTCCCTCTTATATTCTCGATAAGCAATGCCGTGGCACAGGCATCACAACCCATTATCAGCTACAACTACGGCGCAGGCGACACCTCCAGAGTACGTCAGACATTGAAAATAGCCATCTACACAGCTTGTATCTGTGGAGCAGTCATTTCCGGAGGAATGTGGATCGGAGCACCGGCACTCACACATATTTTCCTCAGCCCAACTGAGGCAGCATACGCCATTGCATCGCAGGGTCTGCCGTTGCTTGGAATCTGTGCGTTATTCTTCGCACTCAACATCACCTTCATCGGCTACTATCAGAGCCGTGAGCAGGCAGCCCGTTCAATCATATATATGCTATTGCGTGGAGCGATATTTATGGTGCCCGGCTTTATCCTGCTTCCCCACCTTATAGGAGAAGCAGGACTCTGGCTTGCAATTCCGTTATCTGAATTGTTGACCCTAATCGTAATCCTTGTCCTCTACCCCGGCAGCGAAAAACGTGCCTTAAACAAATAGACAATAATAGAGTGCTCACCCCTACTCACTATCCCTATATTGCGTAGGGGTGATGCCCACTCTTTCACGAAAATATTTTGAGAAGAAAGAGGGATTCGGAAAACTAAGCATATCACTTATTTCGTAAATAGCCAAGTCTTTAGAACGTAGCATCACTTTAGCCTCCAAAATAACATAGTCCTTAATCCATTCACTCACCGTCTTTCCACTTACATTTTTTACGATACGAGAAAGATGACCCGGCGATAAATGTAACGCTGAGGCATAGTGCCCTACATCCCTATGAGAAGTAAAAGCTTTTTTTACTTCTCTGATAAATTGATTATAGATTATAAGTTCCCTATTACCATCCTTAATGGCACTCTTTTTAGATGAATCAATGTCTGCCTTAATCATAGTATCATATAAATTAAGCATAATCACGTTCATATAGGCACTTATGATTTCCTCACGACGACTAAATGTAGGATTATCCATCTTTTTCCTCATCAGGCGATATAAAGTGCATAACTCATCCATCACGTCGTTTGAGGGAGAAATAACTAATGGATAAGAAAATGAACTCCAATCTTTAAAGTCTCTTAGTCCCATACCTTGAGGTACCGCCATCAGAATCAATTTGCTATTCAAGTCTGCCTCAATAAACTCTATAATTTGACCCTCCTTAAACAGTATCACCTCACCACTTCTAAGACTGACAGGTTTGCTGCAATCCATAATGAATGTCAAACTGCCTTCCAGACAAATCATAATTATCTCAGATCTTAACTTCATAAGCTTCTTGACAACTCGAATTTCAAGTTCAGGCTCATTGGCTTCCTGATCAAGTGAATCAAATAACGACAAACCTGACATTGAAGACGTGCTACCAACAATGCTCTTAAGCACTGAGGGGGTTATCTCTAAGTATAATTGATCCATATTATGAACTATAAGTAATCTAATGATACAATTTAGAACTGCAAATATAGCTATTTTGCCACTACAAATGTATTCGATGTTTGATTTAGAACATCTTTTCAACGATAAAGATAATGACATAAAGCTGCTGATAAAGTAATTTTGCAGAAATTTTAAACATTATGATAAAGATAACCTACCTGACATTAATTATTGCATTTTCATTGTGGGTCACGGGATGTGGCAACAGCAATGGGGAAACTAAAAAAGAACAACTGGCAAGCGTATATACTTTTAGACCCGAAGGTAAAACTAATATCTCTTCCACGTCTCATACCTCTACTGTTGAGGAGGGTAAGAGCGTAAGCATCGGATTTAAGACAGGGGGTGAAATCAAACGTCTTACTGTAGGCGAAGGTAATTATGTAAAGAAAGGCCAAGTAATAGGTTACTTAGACGATATAGATTATAAATTGACCTTACAGCAACTCGAAACACAATATGCACAGGTGTCTTCAGAAATCAAACGTATTGAGGAGATGTACCGCCACAAAAGCATATCTGAGAATGACTATGAAAAAGCAAAGGCTGGATTAGAACAGCTCAAGATACAACTTGACCTGACAAAAAATCAACTTGCATATACCCGATTAACTGCTCCAATTTCAGGACATGTAGTTGAACGGTTTATGGAAGAGGGCGAAATGGTAGGAGCCGGTACACCTGTGTTCAAAATAGTCGACGATTCCGGAGTTGAAGCTGTTGTGGCTTTATCTGCCAATGCTTATGCACAAAAGGACCACATCATTAAATGTCAAGGCAAATCCTCCATACTCGGAAATAAGGAGATACCACTTGACATTATCAGTTTCATACCTGATGCCGACAACAACTCTCTATTCAGATTACGACTGAGAGTACCTGATAGTTATCGTAAGCAAATCCTCCCCGGAATGAACCTTAATGTCGAGATTGTCTATGATTCAGAAGCTAAGGAGCAAGTACATAAGATACCTTCACGTGCTTTATTTGAGCGAGACGGAAAGAGCTATGTGTGGACAGTAAACCCTGCCGACTCTATCCTTACAGCACACTCAGTAGACATTATCGGGGCACCGGAAGGAAAATACTCTTTTGTCGCAGGACTTAACGATGATGATGAGATAGTTGCCGTGGGTGTGCATCACCTCTCCGATAAGCAGAAAGTAAAAGTCATTGGTAATGTAGATAATTTAAAAGGTAAAGCCGTCTTATGATACGTATTACCAAATTTTTTATGCAACGTCGCACCCTGTTTTGGTCTGCGATGGCTATCATTCTGCTTGCCGGCATAATGTTCTTCCTCAGAATGCCTAAGTTGGAAGATCCGGCTGTCACAGTCAAGCAAGCTTCTGTGGTGATTATATATCCCGGAGCGGATGCAGAGATTATCGAACGAGATGTAGTGACACTTCTTGAAGACCAGCTGCGTACACTTCCTGATGTCAGGAAGATTACAAGTGATGTGCGTAACGGTCAAGCCCTTATCGGAGTGGAATTTCAGTTTGATGTGCCAATCGAGGGAATAGAACAGTATTTCGATCAGGTACGCCGAAAGGTAATGGATGTCCAAAGTGCGTTGCCACAGGGATGTATGGCTCCAATCGTAGTAGATGATATGATGGATGTCTACGGCATATTCTATGCCATCAGCGGTGATGGATACGACACCGATGAGATGGAAATCTATGCCAAGAAAATGCGTAGAGAGATAATGGGAGTGAAAGGGGTAAAGCGAGTCACAATCGGTGGTGTGCAGCGAGAGACGATCGACATAGTGTTTACCCCCGATATGATACGCAGAAACGGTCTGTTGCCTATGCTTGTGGCACAAACCCTCCAATCATCCACCAAAGTGATCAACGCCGGAAAGATAGACAATGGCGATGACCGACTCTCCGTGAACATAGAGGAGGGAGCCGTTGCCACCGAGGAGATTTCCAATCTCCTTGTATCAATGCCTGATGGCAAGAAGGTAAGGATTGGCGATCTTGCCATGGTGGAGCGACGTGAGGTAACGCCTCGCTCCGGAGATTTTTATGTTGACAAAGAATCATCGGTCACTTTGTTGGTTGCTCTTGAAAAGAGCGCAGTTGTACCGACTGTAGGCGCTGAAGTCGATAAGATTGTCAATCAGGAAATCTCACTGTTGCCGGCAGGCATCAGTGTAAAAAAGATATTCTTCCAACCGCAGAGAGTCGATGATGCCATCTCTTCGTTTATGGTAAATCTTTTTGAATCCATTGCCATTGTATTCATTGTGATATTATTGGCTATGGGTTGGAAAGCGGGGGTCATAATCGGCTTTGGGCTTATTCTCACTGTGGCACTTTCCTTCCCGATTCTTTCTGTGGCAGGGACAACTTTGCAACGTATATCATTAGGAGCTTTCATCGTGGCAATGGGTATGCTTGTAGACAATGCAGTGGTAATTATGGACGGAATTATCAACGACCGCAAGCGCGGACTGCCACGTGATACCTATCTCTATAACACTGTCCGAAAAACTGCCTTGCCGCTTCTTGGAGCCACTATAATTGCAGCTGCCACATTCCTACCTATTTATATGACTCCCGGCACGGTAGGTGAATTTGCCGGTGATCTTTTCCTTGTGATATGCGTAAGTCTTCTTGCAAGTTGGATTTTGGCATTGATTCAGGTGCCGGTTTGTTCCGATCAATGGCTCACCCCCTCTGCCGCCACTTCTGAAGAAGTAAAGGAGCTAAAGCTCAATCCCATCCAGAAGATTATACAGAAAATAGTAATAATTCTCATCAACCACAAATGGATTTCGGTAGCCTCAGCAGTAGGCATACTTGGCATATCAGTTTGGGCAATGACATATGTGCGCAACGTATTCTTTCCTGACTTTGAGTATGATCAGTTTGTGGTGGAATGTACATTTCCCTCGGAAAGCAATCCTGACAGACTGCGTGAACGTATGTTTCTATTGTCAGACAGTGTAGAGTCATGGGAGGGTGTACATTCTGTGGCTATTAGCATGGGCGGTGCGCCCGGGCGCTATTGCCTTGTACGTCCTATGCCCACGGGTGGTGGGGAATATGCCGAATTTATAATTGATTGTAAAGATTTCAAAACTGTCAGAAAGCTATCGGATGAGCTTATTGCCAAGCTACGTGAGATTGCACCTGACGCATATATAAGGGCACGCAGATATAATCTTTCGATTTCAACCACCCATACTGTTGAAGTTGAATTTGCCGGTCCGGATGCCGACACACTTCGCGCACTCAGTGCAAAAGCCGAAGCGATTATGCGACAGTGTAAATATGTGGATCCCTTGTCGGTACAAAACAACTGGCTCGGCCGTCAACGGTCGGTCAATGTGGCATATTCTTCCAACTTAGCCACTGCTGCCGGTGTAAATAGAGCTGATGTGGGAAACGCCCTGATGTCTGCCACCGACGGATATACCATCGGAGTCATTAATGATAATGACAAGATGATTCCCATAAATATGCTCATACGCAACACTGACGGAAGTAAAATTTCAGATTTATCGACACTGCCGGTATGGTCTACCCTAAACGTATCTGTCTCTGAAGATGATATGAAGGGAATTATGAATGGTTCCGTTACCACCGGGGAGGTATCCGACAAGATGTTTAACACTACCCTTCTGTCGGCTGTGGTCGATTCCATATATTCCACATGGAGCGAGGGTATGATTCATCGCCTGAACGGACGCAGAGTCATCGAAGCGGAATGTGACCCTGATATAACCAATCCTGATGCCACTCCTGCCAAAATACTTGAGGAAATCCTACCTGCCATAAAAA
>CAMWTL010000189.1 GCA_947177145.1 uncultured Porphyromonadaceae bacterium | reverse complement strand
CGAAGAATCTTTCAATGTAAAGGAACTCTCGCCACGGTCCCATAAAGGAAGTGAACGCACTTCCATCGACCAACCCTCGGCGGAGCAGCCGTTTAAAGTGGCTGCTCCGCCATCTTCCCCAAACTAACCCTATTCTCTCCTTACCCCTACAAGCCATAATCCCTCCTCTCCTATTCTCCTAATCCCCTCATAATAAACATTTCTTCTCTCCCATAAAACTATAAAAACTCTAAACCAACATTATGAAGCTCAAACTGCTCCACATATTTCTGACCCTAATATGCCTGAACACTGTCACGGCATATGCCACCTTGCGTCAGGACCTTGCCGACTCCTACACGGTGAGCTTCATAACCATGCAGCAGGGGTTGCCGCACAACTTCGTAGAAGAGATCTATCGTGATAGCAAAGGCTATATATGGATTGCAACCTCAGCTTCCCTCGCCCGCTATGACGGCTATGACTTCATTTCTTTTACACCTAATTCACCCACCAGACATATCAAAAGTTCCTTCGTAAGAAAAGTGGTTGAAGACCACTTCGGTCGCCTATGGGCTGTCAGCGACGGAGGAATCGACATCATAAACCTGACCGACCTCTCCACCTCTTTACCTAAAGACAATACCGGACTATTTGAGAAGCTATCCTATCAACCCGCAACTTCAATCACTCTTGACAACGAAGGTAACATATGGCTTCGCAATACCACTGATATATTATGCCTCTCCCTTAATAAGGACGGATCTATCTCTCAAATCCTCTCTATGCCGCATAAGACAAAAGTATCACAGACTATTGCCTGCGTCAAAGCCCTTCCACAGATTTTCCCGGGAGTGATGTCGGCAATCGACGGCAAAATCTGCCGGCTCTATGTGGAAAACGGTAAAATCAATAATGTGTCACTGTCTCCCAACCTTGAATGGAAGCCAGAAATATATATATCCGACTTCGCGACCATTGACTCATATATTTGGATTGCCTCAGACCATGGTCTGTTTTCATATGATACGCGCACAGGAAATGTAAAAACTTATAATGCCCAAGGAGACCATAATAATCTTTCCCAGAATTTTGTCAATTCACTCGCTGTAGCACCTGACGGAAATCTGATTGCAGGATGTCTTAACGGCTTGAACCTTATAAAACCTGATACCGGAGAGATACGCCAACTCGACGTGTCGGAAATAACAGGTAGCCCTCATAATCTGAATAATAATTTTATCAACTGTCTCCTTGCAGACGAGGATAAACTCTGGGTCGGCACCGAAGGCTCAGGCATAAATCTCTTTGCGCCCCGCTACCTTTACAGCAGTATGCTTTACCATGATCCGGCTGACCCTACATCCCTATCGCCCAATGGCGTAAACGCCATATATGAGGATGGAGACGGCACGGTATGGGTGGGCACTGTAGAGGGAGGACTCAACCGGAGCCGTAAAGGCTATGATAACGGTTTCTCACACTTCACCCGTGAAAGTGGTGCCCTTACCCACAATTCCGTAAGTGCCATAACGTCCGACCACACGGGGCATCTATGGGTTGGCACATGGGGAGGAGGATTATGTATGCTCAATCGTCTTGACCCCTCACATTTAATACGTCACTTCAACACAGCTCCGGGTGGTCAACAGATGGGCTACATAGGTTCGCTTACATTCGACCCCTTCAACAATGCCGTGTGGATTGGAGTGAATGCCGGTCTGTACGTATATGACCTTGACACCGAGCAGCTGACAGTGCCCTTCAGCGGTGCGGAGGAAGTGAGAGGCACTGTAGCTTCCGTAATCACACCCGACGGCAGGCTATGGTTAGGAGGTCTTGGAGGTCTCTACAGTATCAACCTGCGTAAGGGTCCGGGCAACGCCGGTTATGAATACCGCCGCTATCCCTATAAACTCGATGATAAATCTTCCCTTGTGCCCGAAAAGATAACTTCCATAGCCGTGACCAGTGACGCCACGCTTTGGATAGGAACAAACGGCAACGGTCTTTACCGATACAACGACAAAGATGAGTCCTTTTCCAATATCAGCACCACCGACGGTCTGCCAAATGATGCAATCCATGGAATAGCGGAAGATCTTCATGGAAATCTTTGGATCGCCACCTACCATGGCCTATGTTGCATGACCCCTGATAAGCGATTCCTGACCTTCGGATTGAATAACGGACTCCAAACCGAGCAATTCTATTGGAACGCATATAGAAGACTTGCAAACGGCGACATCCTCTTCGGCAGTGTCGACGGGATGGTGGCTATCAAAGGATTGGCATCTACACATAGCGCCCCGATACCGGTACGCTTCACCTCACTCTCAGTAGGCAACAACGCTGTCTATGGCAATCCGGAGCGTTGCCGCATCTCTGAAAACGACCGCCAATTCGAAATCGGCTTTTCCTCATTCGACTATGGTGGTGAAGGCAACGGACGGTACTACTATAGGATGAAGGGATATGAGAAGGATTGGAAAGAGTTGGCACCGGGGCGTCACAGTGTGGCGTATATGAACCTGTTTCCCGGCTCTTACAACTTGGAAGTGAAATATGTGGGACAGGGACAGAATCTCGAATCTGCTCCCGTGTCGCGTTTCGAGGTGGAGATAGTGCCCAATTTCTATCGCAGGTGGTGGTTTATAGTCCTTATAATTCTTGCTATTCTTGCTGCCGTGGGAGCCATATATCGCTGGCGCGTAAAAGACCTGAAGCGGCAGCGCAATGATCTGCAGAAGGCAGTGGAAGAGGGAGTGCGTGAAATTTCCGAGCAGAAAGCCCAGGTGCAGCAGCTCACTGCCGACCGTATCTCCTTCTTCACCAACATTACCCATGAATTCCGCACACCAATCACACTGATAATCGGTCCGATTGAGCGGGCTATGCGCCTCTCTACCAATCCTAAGGTAATTGAGCAGCTCAATTTCGTGGCACGTAACTCACGATATCTCCTCTCGCTCGTAAACCAGTTGATGGATTTCCGTAAGATTGAATCCGGGAAGATGGAACCGGTCACTACCAAAGGTGATATTGTGCGTATATTGGAGGAGATAATCGTGCCCTTCAAGGTCTATGCGATGGAACGTGGCATAGACATCCGTACAATTTTCCATTTCCCCAACCCTATCCTCCCCTTCAATGAGGATATGCTGCGCAAGGTGCTCACCAATTTGATTGGCAACGCCATCAAGTTTACCCCCGACAACGGCACCGTCACAATATACGCTGCCCTGCTGAAGACTGCGCGTTGTGGCGACCAAAGTGCATTCTATATCTGTGTAAGCGATACCGGATGCGGACTTGCCGAAGGCGAGGAAGAAAAGGTATTCGACCATTTCTATCAGGGGAAAAACCAGATGAAATATCCACTTATCGGAGCTACCGACAGCGGTATCGGCTTATACCTTTGCCGTAAGCTGGTAGAAGTGTACGGAGGCACAATCTCCGCACGCAATAATCACAACGCAGGGTGCTCCTTCCGGGTGATAGTGCCCGTGGCAGATTCCAGAATAGCCAATATACAGACAACCACTGCAAGCGCAGCCCCGCATCAGCTCTACTCTGACGATGATTCTTCAGACGACGAGAGGCTAAGAATACTCGTAGTGGAAGACAACGGCGATATGCGGGCATTTATGCGCTCGGTGCTATCTGAGAAATATACTGTAGTGGAGGCTGCCAACGGTGAGGAGGCGATGAAGATACTCGAATCTTCCGACATAGACCTTATCATAAGCGACCTTATGATGCCGGTAATGGATGGCTTGGAGTTAGCCGGGAAGGTTAAGGAAAACTTCTCGCTCTCCCACATACCCTTTATAATGCTTACGGCAAAGACAGCCAATGAGGCGCGTCTCGAAGGCTATAAGAAAGGCATCGACGCATACATTCTGAAGCCTTTCGACGAGGAGATGCTCCTTGCCCGTATACATAACCTCCTTGCCAACCGCCGACGCAGAACAAACCGCTTCATCGACGATATGAAGGTGGAGCATCTCGAAATCGAGGAGGAGAGCCGCGACAAGAAATTTGTGGATCGGGTGATGGAAGTGCTCCGTGATAACTATTCCAATTCCTACTTCGAAGTGGGAGAATTTGCCGAGGCACTTGGGGTGAGTAGAAGCCTTCTCAATAAAAAAACGCAGAGCCTGATGGGGCAAAGCCCCGGTCAACTCATGCGTACCTACAGGCTTAAACTCGCCTATGAGCTGATAGTGAAAAACCGCACCACACGGAACATAAACGTCACCGAAATTGCTTTCCAAGTCGGCTTTAACGACCCCAAATATTTCACCCGATGCTTCACCAAACAGTATGGTGCCACTCCAAGCAGCATAATGAGGGGAAACCCGCCAAATCCTCCTGAAGAGGTGCGAAAAAGCCAATTAGAGCCGGAAATGGAGGGTGAAATATGAAATTTTTAACCTTTTTATACATTTATCCACCCCATTTAGCGTATTGTCCACCTTTTGAACAAACGCATGTTCTAATTTTGTAGCCGAAAAGTTCCCCCCTTTTAGGGGGACTTTCAACAACAAAATCTTTCTTAAATCATAAATTTGTTAAACCAAGAAAAAACTAACCTCTTAACAACCTAATATTACCATGACGAAAGAAAAATGGATGTCGGCTGCGGCTCTCGCCGTATTGCTGACGGCAGCCACTTCCTGCGACAACTGGGGACGCAAAGACCCTCCCGCAGGCAACCAGGTGAAACCAACCCTGGAGAATGTGGCTACCTATGACTTCGAGGCTGAAGAGGGTCTTGACCCTACGGTGTTCAAAGGTGTCGCCAATCCGGGAGGCTCCGCTCCCTCGATTGTTGCCGATGAGATCAAAGGGAAAGTCCTCAGACTCGACAATGGTTACATCTCACTTACCAATCCCCTGAATCAGGTGACTCTTCAAGAGGCAGCCTCATTCACCTTCTGGATGATGCAACCTGTAGTGAACGTCACCGACGCGGATGGCAATGAAAGTGCGCTGCCCCAGAATCTGAACGGTCCGATCTTGACTTTCGAGAATGAGACTGGTAACGGGCGACTTGTGATTAATCCCAACGGTGGCTTCTCCTATAAGGCTGCCGATGGAGATCTGGTGGAGAACGATCCCGCTGTGGCAACTACCGGCTATCTCACCCAGGGTGTATGGCATTATGTGGCAATCATCCTCAATGACGAAGGTTATGAATGGTGGGTTGATGGCGACCGCAAGGTGAGCAAAGAGATCACAAACTTCGACTGCTCGAAGATTGTGAAATTCGTAAACAATGTTCCGGTTATGACTATCGGAGCCTCCGACAACAACGGACTCCTTCTCCTTGATGACCTCAAAGTATACCGCAACGTCATCAC
>CAMWTL010000188.1 GCA_947177145.1 uncultured Porphyromonadaceae bacterium | reverse complement strand
AGGCTTACGTGGAGCACACCCTCTTTCGACCCGATCAAAGGCAGTATCTCCGAGTCTGGGTCCAGGTCAACGTCATAGTGTTTCTTATACCATCTGCTCATAGCCTGACGAAGTGCCGGAATGCCGGAAGCAATCTGATACGTATGGTTTCCCTCCTTATGGGCATAGTCGCATAGTGTCTCAACCACCTCTATGGCAGGCATCCTGTCGGGACCTCCCACGCCTAACGACACCACATCAAGTCCCTCGGCATTCATACGGGCTACCTCACGCATCTTACCGGCAAACCAATATTCCTTTATCTCGTTCACCCTGTTGGCAGGTGATATGTTTATTTCCTTCATAAAAATTCGCAAAAAGAGAAATATGTGCTTACATTAAATTAATTCCTACCCTCTCCATATATTCCCCAAGAACACGAAATTCATTGGTGAGCGGTCTTACAGCCTCGATTGCCTGACGATAGCGCACATAGGATTTATAGGTGAGATCCACATAGAATCTGTATTCCCATTCCCTGCCGACGATAGGCAACGACTGTATTTTGGTGAGGTTGACATCATAGAAAGAGAGTATGGTCAGCACTTTTGATAAGGCACCGTTGGAGTGTGGCAACGTGAAGACCACGCTTGCCTTGTCGAGCAATTCTTCGCGAGGCTTCATCTCGCTTGCCAAGAGTGGGTCGGCAAGGATAAGGAAACGGGTATAATTACGCTTATTGGTCTCTATTCCCTTCTCCAGTATGTTGAGCCCGTAGAGGTTGGCAGCCAATTCTCCGCAGACAGCCGCATGGTGCTCAAGGTGTTTATTGGCTATCTCCTCTGCACTTCCGGCAGTGTCGAATTTCTCCACCATCCGCATATTGGGATGACGAAGAAGGTACTGCTCACATTGCATCAATGCCATCGGATGTGAATTGACCTCGGTAATGGTGTCGATGGTCTCTCCGGGCAATGCACAGAGCACATGGCTGATGCGCACTGAGTGCTCACCTACAATGGAGAGATTGCTTTGTCGCAGCAGCTCGTGATTTGCCAACAGACTACCCGCGATGGTATTCTCAATGGCTACGATACCGATCATTGATGCGTCGGTGCTGAGATTGTCAAACAGTGAGTGAAACGACTCACATGGCACTGTGACTATCTCCCGATCTTCGAAATACTGACGGGCTGCCGCATCATGGAAACACCCTGCCACACCCTGTATGGCAACTTTTAACACAGATTCATTATTCTCTTTCATCACTGTCTTAATATCTCTTTAATTCTTTCCACCTGCTCTCCTCTCCTACGCGCATAGTCGGAAAGCTGATCCTCCCCTATCTCTCCTATCATAAAGTATTTCGCCTCCGGGCGACCGATGTACAGTCCGCTAACAGTGGCGGAGGGTATCATAGCCCCGTTTTCGGTAAGACTTACCCCTAACTTATCTAACGGTAAAAGAGCAGCTAAATTATGATTCAATAATTGGTCGGGCAACATCGGATAACCCATTGCCGGACGTATTCCCTCATATTGACCCTTACGCAATTCGCTCGCGCTCTTTTCCCCTTTTTCGTAGCCCCAGAATTCTCTCCTTACCTTGGCGTGGAGCCATTCAGATGAAGCCTCTGCCAAACGGTCGGCAAGAGTCTGACATAATAGAGATTTATAGGAATCTCCTTTCAGCTCATACTCTTTACCTAACCGATTCAAATAGTCACCGGCAGTAGCAGCAAAGACTCCTATGTAATCAGTCCCCTCTCCTTTACGGACAATATAGTCTGCCAAACTTAGACAAACGCTCTCTTTACCCTGCTGTCTAAGCAGCGGAATTTCCACCTTATTGCCGATAACCAGATTGTCATCCTCAGTATTAGCCTCATAGAAGGCTACACAACCCTTGCCGTTGTATTTCCCGGTCTCGTTAATCTCCGCTAAAAGTTTTACGGCATCTTCATAGAGCTTGAGTGCTTCTTCTGCCTTCTTCCTCTCCTCAGGCAATAAGGAACTTAACGTCTTACGCCACCGAGCCATACAGTTTTCACATCTGTCATACGGAAAATCTTTCAAGAACGATACCGTTATACGCCACGCATGGAATAGCATCTTCCAGTTTATCAAGGTTGCAATCTCTTTCA
Organism: uncultured Porphyromonadaceae bacterium; assembly: GCA_947177145.1. GTDB lineage: Bacteria > Bacteroidota > Bacteroidia > Bacteroidales > Muribaculaceae > Lepagella. The sequence goes on along the minus strand of CAMWTL010000188.1, from coordinate 3,245 downwards.
GATTGAAATCTATGGTTATCGGCTTTCCCAATTCTGCCAAAGGCTGTGGTGCAAATCCCGTTAATCTATTGGTTTCTCCACGTTTACGAGCCTCCTGCAAGGTAAGAAGGGAATTTTTTGACAAAGCATATTCTTCCGCTATCCGATTATATTCTTTCCTTGTTTCCTCCTTGAATTTATCGGAAGTCTCGGGGTCTAACAATCGGTCGGCTATCAAAGGATTCTGCGAAGCATCCGTCACGTGAATAACTGCACCGTCATATTCACGGGCAATCTTCAGGGCGGTGTGTAGCTTCGACGTCGTGGCTCCACCTACAAGGATAGGCACATCCTCCCCTGCCTCTTTCAGCGCTTTTGCCACATTGACCATCTCTGCAAGTGAGGGGGTGATGAGTCCGGAAAGACATACGATGTCGGGCTTCTCACGCTTCACGGTCTCAACAATAGTTTCCGGCGTAACCATCACACCCAGATCAATTACCTCGAAATTATTGCAGGCAAGCACAATGCTGCATATGTTTTTACCAATGTCGTGAACGTCACCTTTCACTGTGGCAAATATAATCTTCCCCCTCTTGCTACCCCCTTGTGTTGTCTGCGCCTCAAGGAGTGGTTTGAGATGATCCACAGCCATCTTCATGGTGCGGGCACTCTTCACGACCTGAGGCAAAAACATCTTCCCCTCTCCGAAAAGATCGCCCACATGGTTCATACCAGTCATCAGGGGCTTTCCGATTATATCCACAGCTGTCATACCGTTTGCGAGTGCCTCATCAATGTCTTCCGTGAGCCACCGTGTGTTCCCTTTCACAAGAGCTGTAATAAGACGGTCAGTCACAGGAATCGTCACATCCCTTTCCGGTTCCTGGCTTTTCTTTGCAATGTCAGACTGTGACGCATAGGCAGCCAGCTCCTCAGCAGCTTCCGGACGACGTGCAAGCACCACATCCTCAATCAGTGACAACAATCCGGGCTCTATTTCTTCATAGGTCACGCTCGTGGCAGGATTGAGTATTGCCATATCAAGACCATTGTGGATAGCGTGGTAAAGAAACACCGCATGCATCGCTTCCCTGAGAGAGTTTTTCCCTCTGAAAGCAAAGGAGAGATTGCTTACACCTCCACTTGTACGCGCCCCCGGAAGGTTTTCCTTCACCCACTTCACGGCATCTATGAAGTCTATGCCATATCGGTTGTGCTCCTCTATGCCCGTGGCAACTGCCATAATGTTTACATCGAAGATAATGTCTTCCGGATTGAAACCGCAATCTTTTGTGAGCAGATCGTATGCCCGCCGGCAAATCTCTATCTTACGCTCATAGGTGTCGGCTTGTCCCTTCTCATCGAATGCCATCACAATCACTGCGGCTCCCAATTCCTTTACCTTACGCGCTCTGTTCAGAAACACTTCCTCACCCTCTTTCAGAGAGATGGAGTTGACAATGCTTTTACCTTGAAGATTTTTCAAGGCAGCCTCCACAACGTTCCAGTCAGAAGAATCTACCATCACCGGCACTTTTGCAATCTCCGGGTCAGAGGCAATGTAGCGAAGGAAATGCACCATCTCCTCACGCGCATCGAGCATAGCGTCGTCCATGTTTACGTCGATAATCATCGCACCGTCTTCCACCTGACGCGAAGCAATCTGCATAGCCTCCTCGTAGTTCTTCTCCTTTATAAGACGAAGGAATTTACGCGATCCTGCCACATTGCATCTCTCCCCTACGTTCACGAAGTTGTTTTCGGGGGTGATGACCAACTCCTCTAGTCCCGACACTCTCAACGCGGGCTTTATCTCAGGAGCTATACGAGGTGTGGCTACGGCAGTCTCGGCAGCCAGGGCTGCGATATGCTCAGGAGTAGTGCCACAACATCCTCCTACAATGTTTACCAAGTGTGAATCAAGAATTTGCTTCATATGCGAAGCGAAAAGTGTGGGGGTCTCATCATACTCACCCAAGGCATTCGGTAGTCCGGCATTAGGGTGGCAGCTTACGAAATGACAGGTGGAGTCGCTCACTTCCCTTATATAAGGAAGTATGTCCGCCGGACCGAAACTGCAATTCAATCCGATACTCAGCACATTGTCATACTCCTCAATCGAGGTGATGAAGGCTTTGAGTGTCTGACCCGAAAGTGTTCGTCCGGCTTTATCCGACACCGTGGCTGAAACCATAATCGGCAACCGTTTCCCGAGACGCTTCATCACATCGTCGGCAGCGGCGAGTCCCGCCTTGAGGTTGAGTGTATCAAACACGGTCTCAAACAACAGCATATCCACACCGCCCTCAATCAAGCCCTCAACCTGTTCAGTGTAAGCGTCAAAGAGCTGGTCGTAAGTGACATTCCTTAAAGCCGGGTCACTCACATCCGGACTCATCGAAGAGGTCCGGTTGGTAGGTCCTATCGACCCTGCTACAAGCACACGTTCTAAACCAGCCGGCGATTTCGACTCCTCGGCAGCTTCTACAGCTATGGCAGCCCCGGCACGGTTAATCTCCCTGATAAGACCCGGCTCCCTGTCGAGTTTGTAATCCGCCATAGATACAGCATTGGCATTGAAAGTGTTGGTGGAGATGATGTCAGCCCCGGCGTCGATATAAGCTTTATGTATTCCCTTTATCGCTTCCGGGAGTGTAAGGCATAAAATATCGTTGCATCCTGATAGCTTACAGTCATAGTCTTTCCAGCGGCTGCCACGGTAATCATCTTCACCGAGATGCAGACGCTGTATCATTGTGCCCATCGCTCCGTCGAGCACCATCACCCTCTTTTTCAAGAGTTGTCTGAGTTGCTTAATTTCCAATGCTGGTGTCTTATTTTTTGTTTACTTTTGCTGTTAATTGAATTTATCCCTTCAAAATCCTTATCAAAATATCCCCTCTTAAAATGCCTTCTCAGAATACCTTCTTGGCTATTTCCAAAACACTGTCGGAGGCACTCATCGTATAGAAATGAATCCCGGGTGCGCCCCCGTCAAGCAGTTCCTTTGCTTGCCGTATACCCCAGTCTATACCTACTTGTTTCACCTCCTCATCACTCTTACATTCCCGCATCCTTGATGCCAATTCCTCCGGAATGTCGCTTCTGAATGTCTTGGGAAGCATATTAAGATGGGTCTTGCGAGTTATAGGTTTAAGCCCGGGAAGAATCGGCACCGTTATACCCTCACGCCGACATCTCTCTACAAATGAGAAATATTTCTCATTGTCGAAAAACATCTGCGTGATGAAGTAATCGGCTCC
>CAMWTL010000187.1 GCA_947177145.1 uncultured Porphyromonadaceae bacterium | reverse complement strand
CCTTCCATAAACTTCTCCTCGGAAAGACGCCATGCGAGTGAAAGAGAGGGGAATGTAGCCCACTTGTTGCCTGCGGGGAAACGTGAGCTGCCGTCATAACGGAGTGAGGCTGTAAGATAGTAGCGATTGTCGAAGTTATACATGATACGACCGAGGAAGGAAGCAAGGGTCTGATAACTTGTGCTGCCGCTTGCAAACTGATCGCCTGTACCGGCACTTACCTCATGCAAAAGTTTATTGTCACCCGGAATGTCCTGGCGGGAAGCATTTGCCCAGTAGTTGGCGTAACGTTCAGCAGTGAAGCCGACCATTGCAGTAAGATTATGCTTCTCGGCGAAAGTATCCATGTAGGTGGCTGTATTGGTCCAGCTCCAGTTAAACTGGTCAGAGTAGTTGCGGTAAGCACTGTTCTTCGCGCTCTGCTCGAGTGCATCAATATGGAATGCGTAGTTATAACCATCGCTGCGCTGATACCAAAGGTTGGTACCGAACTGAGTGCGGAGTGTGATTTGACTAATAGGCTGAATCTGGATATAGGGATTCATAAGAAGCTGGAACTTGCTATTATGATTGTCCCAACGAGCAATCTGAGCAACGGGGTTCCATACCTGGTTATTATAGGAACGCTGGAAGTCGTTCATCGGATTGGCAGGATCCCACTGATCTTCGGGACGGTAAACCGGGGTGGTGGGGTCCATACTCATAGCGTCACCGAAGAGATTAGGCGAGTTTTCCCAGCTCTCGAAGTTAGGCGCGAGGTCGAGACCTGCCTTCAACCAGTCGGTAAAGTTGTATTCCGTATTCAGACGGACGTTGACTTTATCCCAATATCCTACATCGAATTGTGAGTTATTGCGATAATATCCTACGGAAAGACCGTAAACATATTTCTCATTACCACCGCGAACGCTGAGTGAATAGTTCTGCACAAGAGCAGTTTTATTCACCAGGAGTTTCCACCAGTCGGTGCTGTCAACCTCGCTGTAGTCGATGTAAGGAGAATTCCACGGAGCCACGCGGCCGTCGTTCTCATAGCGGGCATAAAATACTTTCTCATACTCGTCAGCCCATGCGATGCTTGGCTTAGGAATATACTGCCAACCCACAGATGCAGAGAAGTCAACGTGTGTTGCGCCGGCTTTACCTTTCTTTGTGGTAATGATGATGACACCGTTTGATGCGCGTGTACCGTAGATTGCGGAAGCAGAGGCGTCTTTAAGCACCTCCATACTTTCAATGTCGTTGTTGTTAAGGAAGTTAATGTTGTCGGTATTCAATGGCACACCGTCTACTACATAGAGTGGGGAAGTACCGTTCACAGATGTGACACCACGGATCATAACCGAGGGGTTAGTACCCGGACCGCCGCCTGATACAACCTGCACACCGGGAACACGACCCTGGATAGCGTCCATTGCGTTGCCCGATACCATTTCATTAAGCTCGGAGCCTTTGATGGTTGAGATTGATGAGGTAAGGTCGCTCTTCTTGGCTACACCGTAACCTACAACCACGAGTTCGTCGAGAGAATTGGCAGTCTCCGACATCTCTGCGTTGATGGTGGTCTGTCCCTTCACAGGGATAGTAAGCTCTTGGAAGCCGACATAGTTGAAGATAAGGGTGGCAGAAGCCGGCACGTTGGTTAGGGTATAGTTGCCGTCGATGTCTGTGGCTGTGCCCTGGCTTGTGCCTTGCACTCTGACGGTGGCACCGATAAGTGGCTCTCCGTCTGTCTTGGAAGTGACTACTCCCTTTACTGTAAGGTTCTGTGCCATCACGGTCAGACCTAACAATGCGAAGATCATAGTCAGGATGTATTTTTTCATGACAAAACTTTAGGTTATAAAAATTCTTGGGTTATAGTTGGAATCGGGGAGGGTGGCATCAACGCGGGGGCGTATGCACCACCCTCCCTTAGATATTCTTTGGTAAAAGAGGGTTAGTTCTGCGGAACAAGACGGGCACGCTCGGTATGGGCGTCGAAGATGAGCTTGAATGTGCCGCCACGCTCAATGCTCTCCATATTTACCCAGTTGTCGGGCACGAATTCCTTACGGTAAGCCTCGTCGCCCCACTTGTCGAGATCTACGGCACCGTTATATTTCCACTGGAAGTAGTCAGCGTTGCCGGTATAGTGCGGGTTATCAGGATGAACATTTCCGTAATACATGAACTTGGATGGATCTGCGCTGTCGTCAACACGCCAAGCCACGAAGTTCCACCAGCCGTGAGAGTGCCAGTTGTGGATTACGAAGTGGAGGTTGTCACCCTTTGAGAGTTTCCAATCCTCATAAATATAGAGGTGAGGATTCTTGGCATCCTGGGTCATCTTCATCACATCGTCAGGACCTCCGGACATCGGACCGAAGTAGAATTCCTGCCACCAAGCGTCGGTATCCCAGCCACCCCACCAAGTGTTGAGATCATCGCCGCCGAAGTGCATGTGCATAACGGGGTCAATTGCAGAGTCGATGGAGTAGTCTTCAACTGTATACGAACCGTTGAATGTGTCGAAGGTGAGCAGATAGTAGGTATTTGCTTTGTCGAGCTTGATCCAGTTCACTTCATCAGGGTTATCACCAAGCACTGAGGCATTTTCCTTTGAGGGCGCAAAGCAGAGCGGACCGAAAGAACCTTTCTGGCCGAGGAGACTTACCTCTGTTCCGGCTGTCTCATTATAGTAGCGCACCTGGTATTTGTATTCACCGATATGGTCGCAGATAATGGGCACACCGAAGATGTCTGAGTTGAGGTCAGCCTCATCCTTCACGTCGCAAAGCCACATCTTCTCCATATCCTGAAGAGCCTGAACCTTTACGATTGAGGTGAAAGTGGCAGAGTGTGCCGGTTCGTTTGCCTCACGGTCATAGGCAGTTACGGTAGCACGGAGATTAGCTTCTTTGCTGGGGAGGGTAAGTTTCTCTGAGAAATCGAGTTTGGCAGTGCCGTTGCCTTCCACACGGCGGGGGTAGCCTTCTACGGGCTTGGGGGCATCCTCTCCGTCGGTTATGTCAACGAGGTCGATGTCAACATAGTCAACCACGCGGTTGTCAGCCACACCGAATTTAAGGTTGAACACGGTCTGATCCTTGATAAGCACGATTACTTCAGCGTCAGGACTTGTGGTGAAGTAGGGGGCGCTCCAGTCAGCGTCAAGAGTCACGAGGAGGGTCTGTGTCTCCTTGCGGCCGCCAATGTCAGTGATGGTGATGTCTATGTTGAAAGATTCGCCTACCTGATTTTCCTGGATTTTAAAAACATAGTCAAGATCATACTCTTTGAGAGGTTCGCCATAGATTTCAATGATATCAATACGTTTGTTGAGATTGATGTCATGGCATACGAGGTCGATAGCTGCGATGCCATCGTTGTCGGTGACCTTGCCGGTGATGTTTACGCTGCGTCCGGCTTCGGTGCGTGCATGGGAAGTGGTGAGGGCGAGAGCGGGCGATCCGCCGTCGACATCTTTCCACTCATTGTCGTTGCTGCAGGCTGAGAGAGCTGCCAGAGCCGACAGGCAAAGACCCGTCGTGCGACATACTGAGAATAGTTTCATTTGTTATTCCTCTTATTGTTAATAGGTTAAGTTAAATAGCATTACTAAATATTCGGAGTTAAATAGGATTCCTAAGACACTAAATTTGAGTTTCTCATTGGTGTGTCAGGTCTATCTTGGATAGAATACTTTACTCCTTTAAGGTTTTTGTTGATTTCCGCTGCTCCAAAGTTAGCAATTTTTTCTGACATAAGAACGGAAAATGTAACAAAAAATTGTTTTTTTGTAAATTCTTATAGATAGTTAGTAGTTAATAGGGAGTTGTTAAGGGTTAAGGGATAGTAGGGTAGGGGAGTGGGGGTGATTAGCATTGCATATGATATGATTAGCGGACGAGGGAATATGTGTTGCTTGTAGAAGAGCTTTATGGTTAATCAAAATGATGGTAAATTGGGGATTTTTTATTAATTTTGCCGTCTATGGCAAAGAAAGTACAATTTGGTAGCCGAATAGGGCTGATTGCCGCTACTGTTGGAAGTGCGGTAGGATTAGGCAACATATGGCGTTTCCCCGCCGAAGCGCAAGCCAACGGTGGTGCAGCGTTTTTAGTGGTATATATAATATGTGTAGCGGTGTTGGGTATTCCGGTAATGCTGGCTGAGTTCTCTCTCGGACGTGGCACCGGGCGTGACGCCATAGGTGCATTCCGTAAGCTCTCTCCCGGGAAGCCTTGGTGGCTGACGGGGGCGTTGGCAGTGTTGGCATCCTATCTCATATTATCTTTTTATATGGTAGTGGCAGGTTGGACATTGGAATATTTCTGGCAGTCGTTGACCGGTGGACTATATGCGCCGGTTGCCGGGAGTGAGAATGCAGCCGATCCGATGCAGTTCTCATTCAAAGCACATATGGGTGATTATATCACCGGAAGCTGGCGCCCGTTGGTGGTGACGTATGTTATGATTGCCATTAACCTTGTCATTCTGATGAAAGGGGTGCAGAAGGGTATAGAGAAGATGAGCAACGTTATGATGCCGGTGCTTTTTCTGCTCCTTGTGGGGTTTGCGTGTGTGGCGATGACTTTCCCAAAGGCTATGGAGGGTTTGACATATTTCTTGCATCCTGATTTCTCCAAGATCACTCCGGGGGTAATGGTCAATGCTTTGGGTCAGGCATTCTTCTCCCTCTCTTTGGGTATGGGTATCTTGATAACCTACTCATCCTATTTTCCGAAAAGCACAAAGCTTATCAACACTTCGGTCACTGTGGCAGGTCTCGACCTTTTGGTAGCATTGCTTATGGGGTTCATTATTTTCCCGGCGGTTATGTCGTTTGGTCTTGACGGGGAGAGCTTGGAGGGCGCGACGTTGGTATTCGTTACCCTTCCTGAAGTTTTTGCACAGCTTCCCGGCACTCAGTTTTGGTCGGCACTGTTTTTTCTCCTGCTGATGGTGGCAGCACTCACTTCCACAATATCACTTGCGGAGGTGGCGATTGCATTTATGGAAAAACACTTTAGTTTGTCGAGGATAAAGGCATGTGTATGGGTGATGTTGCCTTTGACTGTCTTGAGCACATTGTGTTCCCTGTCTCAGGGAGTGCTTTCAGATGTGCTGATTTTTGGAATGAATCTGTTCGACTTCCTTGATAATACGGCTACAAATATAATGTTACCTTTGGCTGCAATCTTCACGTGCATATTCTTAGGTTGGGCGGTGCCGGATAAATTCTTCCGGGATGAGCTTAGTAACCACGGCTCATTCGTAGTAAGGTCATATCCGGTAATAAGATTTATTATTAGGTATGCCGCCCCTATTCTTATAGCCGTAATCCTTCTTTCCAAGCTTTGGGAATAGCATGATTTCGTAAAAAATATGTTTGGAAATGTTCAGAATAACGGTATTGTTCAC
>CAMWTL010000186.1 GCA_947177145.1 uncultured Porphyromonadaceae bacterium | reverse complement strand
CCCGAGTCTCCACCGTGAGAGGGTGGCGTGCTAACCGCTACACTAATCGGCCATGCTAACGCCGGAACTAAATCGGGTGACAAGCCCGGCGTTGTTTTGTTTTGACGATGCAAAGTTAGGCAATAATTTTGAATCGTGCAAATTTTAATGCCAAAAAAATGACAGAAAAATTATTCAGCTGCTGCAGTTGCTTCTGTTTCAGCTTCGAGAGCGGCTTTAGCGGCTGCCTCTTCAGCGGCGAGCTTCTCAGCTTTCTTCTTGGCTACAGACTCACCCTTGATGCGGTTTTTCTCAATCTCTGCGTCAAGACGAGCCTTAGCCTCATCGGCAGCCTTAGCATCTTTCTTAGCCTGGAATGCGAGAGCCTCTTTGTCGCGAGCCTGTTTCCAAGCGTCGAAACGACGCTGAGCCTCCTCTTCGTTGAAGGCGCCTTTCTTTACACCGCCGCGGAGGTGTTTCATAAGGAGCACACCCTCTTTGGAGAGAATAGAACGAACTGTGTCGGTGGGCTGAGCACCAACTTCCACCCAATACAAGGCACGGTCGAAGTCTAAACTTATTGTAGCAGGATTAGTGTTCGGATTATAAGAACCTATCCTTTCAATAAATTTACCATCACGTGGTGCCCTGCTATCGGCGACTACAATAGGATAGTAAGCGTAGCCCTTACGGCCATGACGCTGCAATCTGATTTTTGTTGCCATAATAAAACTTGCCGGTATATTGATAAAGGGTTAATAATATTGCCTTGTCGAATGGGCCCCGGCAGGACCCGAATCGCTTTAGCGGCTGCAAAGTTACTACTTTTTTCTCTCATCCACAATTATTTTCAATGTTATTTTGTAATTTTGCATAAAATAACAATTAAGCAGCCGCCGCGGAGCCTTTTCCGGGCGGCGTCATGTTGCAAGAAATGGAAGAAAATCCCTTATTAAAGAGACTTGACGGCCTTGACCTCCGCTTTGAGGAGGTGGCTACATTCATAACCGATCCGGAGGTGATAGCCGACCGAAAACGCTATGTGCGCCTTACTAAGGAATATCGTGAGCTTGAGAAGCTACTCGACGCTGCCCGGCGCTACCGTGAGCTGCTTGCCGGGGTAGAGGAGGCGAAGACCGTGATTGCCGAAGAGGAGGACGAGGAGCTTCGTGCTATGGCTAAGGAGGAGCTTGACGCTGACCTTGATGCTATCCCCGGAATCGAAAATGAGATAAAGATGCTTCTTGTGCCCGCAGATCCTGAGGATGCCAAGAATGCAGTTGTGGAGATAAGAGGTGGCACGGGAGGTGATGAGGCAGCTCTCTTTGCCGGCGACCTTTTCAGAATGTATCAGAAATTTGCCGAGCGTAAAGGGTGGCAGTTAGAGGTGACATCTACGAGTCCCGGTGCATCCGGTGGCTATAAGGAGATATGCTTCAACCTTATCGGAGATGATGTATATGGAGTGATGAAATATGAGAGCGGTGTGCATCGGGTGCAGCGTGTGCCTGCTACGGAGACTCAGGGTCGTGTGCATACTTCTGCTGCCACTGTAGCTGTATTGCCCGAAGCCGAGGAGTTTGATGTGGAGATACAGGAAGGTGCAATAAAATGGGACACTTTCCGCTCGGGAGGTGCCGGAGGTCAGAATGTCAATAAGGTGGAATCCGGAGTGCGTCTACGCTATATGTGGAAGAATCCCGTGACCGGTGAGGAGGATGAGATTCTCATAGAGTGTACCGAGACACGTGACCAGCCGAAGAATAAAGAACGTGCCCTCTCGCGCCTGCGTACATATATATATAGTAGGGAACGTGAGAAGTATCTTGCTGACATTGCCCAAAGGCGTAAGACCCTCGTCTCTACCGGCGACCGATCGGCAAAGATACGCACGTATAATTTCCCGCAGGGACGTATGACCGACCACCGCATAAATTACACAATCTACAATTTAGCAGCTTTTATGGACGGTGACATTCAGGAATGTATCGACCGGCTCACAATTGCCGAGAATGCCGAGCGTCTGAAGGAATCAACTATCTGATAAATAAACTATGGATTGGCATAGTCACCTGATGAAGATGCGCAGTCCATCGTAACAGGGATGTACGTGGGGCGGGAATTCCCGCTCCATTTCTTCGTGTAGACCTGCCTCGTGGTTGAAATGGGTGAAGTAAGCTTCTTTAGGCTTTACACGTTCTACCAATGCCAAAGCCTCTTTGAAAGTCATATGGGCAAAGTGCTCTTTCTTTTCACGCAGGGCATTGACAATAAGAACCTTTAGCCCTTCGAGTTTTTCGATGTCCTCTTCCGGGATGGTCTTGGCATCCGTGACATAAGCGAAATCTCCGATTCTGTAGCCAAGGATAGGGAGCTTGCCGTGATTAACATGGATTGGGATTACCTTGAGTCCGTTGATGAAAAATGGTTTGTCGCCTACCTCGTGCATCTCGAAAGTCGGTACACCTGGATAGGGGACAGGGCGGAAGCAATAGTCGAGACGTGCATGAAGGTCACGGTTGACATCCTCCTTAAGATAAATGGGCATGTCGTGATAGGCGCAGAATGGACGCAGATCATCAATACCTCCCACATGGTCGTAATGGCTATGCGTGATCAGCACTGCATCAAGATGAATCAGCTCTTCGCGAATAGCCTGATAACGGAAATCGGGAGATACATCTATGAGGATATTCATTCCGTGGGTATGTACTAAAGCTGAGGCACGGAGGCGCTTGTCGAAAGGAGAGTGGGAACGGCATACACGGCAGTCACAAGCCACTTCCGGCACACCTTTCGACGTGCCACTTCCGAGAATTGTCACCTCCATCTCGGTGTCGATGTAATTTACTTCCGGTTGCAGTATCACTGCATATCTGCGTCTAACCTCATCTGTGACAAAACGCGCAAGCTGCGACACATCCTTAGCTGTGGCGTTGCCCGTATTTGCTATCACAAGGCAATTGCCCGGATAGATCTGTGCCCCACCTATCTGTTTCCCTTTCAGTCCACATTTGTCAATTAGCCATCCGGCAGGCACTTTTACGTTATGCTCATCTACAGGATAGCATGGGATATCAGGGTCTAATGCCCTCATTGCCTCCTCATAGTAGTACTTATTGACCACCGGGTTTTTGAAGAAGCTTCCGGCACTCCCTATTACAGCAGGGTCAGGCAACTTTGAATTGCGAATAGTTATGACCTCATTTGCAACCTGGGCAATGTCGGGTAGATACCCAAGACGTTCTTCAAGAGTAGCAAGCGAGCCATAGTCGAGATGACGGGCTTCCGTAGAAGGGGAAAGACGAAAGCTCACACGCAATACATAGTATTTCCCTTTCCATTCACGCTTAAAGTTGCTGTCGCGATAAGCGAAGCCACATTCCTTATTCTTGAAGGTCACTATCTGGCGTGTCTCGACGTCAAAACACTCAACCGAGTGTATGATGTCCTTTGCTTCTACTCCGTAGGCTCCCACATTCTGCACGGGGGCAGCACCTACCTCGCCGGGAATCCCGGCAAGATTCTCAGCTCCGGAGAGTCCGGAGGCAATACACCAGTCAACAAAATCGGTCCACTTCTCGCCGGCTCCCACAATTGCAAATACAGTTTCTGAATCCTTGTCGTATCTTTCTATTCCCTTGATTGCAGAGTGTAACACCAATCCATCGAAATCGTGAAGAAAAAGGAGATTGCTACCTCCACCTATATGAAGCACTTCGTTGTCGAGAAATTCCTGAGAACGAGAGATGCGAATTAATTCCTTCACGGAAGTATACTCGGCAAAAAGACGTGCCTTTGCCGGGATACCGAATGTGGTGAGGTGAGTAAGATCTTTGTCTTTTTCGAAAATGATGGAGTTTGATTCTGACATAGGTATAATATAGGAGTATGAGGATGTAATTATTTAACTTAGAAGTGACATAATCACTATGAAGAGGATTATATCAGCATATGCTATGCAATTTAGTCCAATCCACTGGTTTAAGTTTAATGAGGGGCTGTTGCCGGATAGGGTTAGGAGCTAATGGCGGAAACGTGTCAGCAACCCGTCTTCAAACCAAAGGACAGTGCCGTCGGGATAGTGCCAAAGATCAAGAGTCTGGCTATAGTCATGTCCCGCGTCAACTTCTGACGGATTGCCGAGAGAGAGTTTACATTCTAACTTCGACATGCCGTTGGCAACCTTTCCGGCACAGATCAGCTTCCAGACCTCATCAGTTATAGCCGGGAAGTTTTTACGGAAATCAGAAAGATAAAACAAATTGGCGAATGCACGGCTTTCTGTCCCGGAATTTCCAAAGTTCATAAGTGCCCATGCCTTAGAGCCATCGCCAGCCTGAAACTGCACTTTTATGGGGAACACCAAAGAACCTGCTTCAACCGCGGTGACAGTGACCGGCACAAACTTCCAACCCGGTATACGGTTTCCGTCATCGTCATACCAAAGCGGAGAGCGTGTCCATAACTGTTTGCCGAGAAGAAGTTCGCGGGCAGAATTGATCATAGCCTCATCAATCATCATGGGTATCTGGTCGCTCTTAACCTCATCGGGAGCAATCTTAATATTTTTCCCTGTATTATATCGGTAGGTTGAATTACCATCCGAGAAGAGCAGAACAGTGGTTTGTGAGCCGTCGGGGGCAAGACGTGGTTCTGTACCTTTAAAAGAGAGTATCTTTCCCGCAAGTTTCACCTCATCCGGATTGAGTGGCAGACCCTGCTGCTCAAAGATAAGTAAGGTTTTATTATCGGCGGCGATAAAGGGACGACCTATTTGCCACATTGAAAGGGCTTTGCCGGCGACAGGTTTGAAGAACTCATCTTCCGCAGAGGGTTGGATCGCTTTTTTATCATCTTTAGACAAGGTGATTTTTTTAGTACCCTCCACACCTGTGAAGCACGAAGTAGCATTAAGCAGCCAAAAGCAAGTGCTCAAGGCCACCAACAGCGTCTTCAGAGAGATTATTTTGATTGCTCTTTTCAAATTCCTAAAGTTATTATTTCGATAGTATGCCAATTGCTATCAACATATAACGATTACTGTCATTACCTGAACAAACTTATTTTAATATTGTCAAGGTCTTATGTTATATCAAGATTTCAACTGGATTGCAAAATTAGTATATTTTTTTGACAACTGAGAAATTCAAGATAAAATAACTTGCTATGCTTGCTCTATTGATTCAATCGAAGGTTCTTCCAACCCTCTATAGACTTAATAGTAAATTTTAAACGAATGAAGAAAAGGATAGGTATAATAACACTTTTGTCTTTTCGACTTAATCAAAAAGATGGCAATAAATAATTTATTTTCAGAATTGAATCTGTAAATATCAGCATTGACAACAGTATTTACACCCATCCATTTATCTAACATTAATGAAAATATCCTTTATGAGAGCACTCTGTAAAGTCCTTGCATTCAGTATCTTATTTGAACTGTAGAAC
>CAMWTL010000185.1 GCA_947177145.1 uncultured Porphyromonadaceae bacterium | reverse complement strand
CCCGACACGGGTCTTAAATGTCACGAACTCATGATCTGAAGGAAGAGTGAAGACAAGTACCGAGGGAGCATTCACACCGAATCCTAATTCATACTCAACACCACCTAAATTGAGCGTGTTACCATCATTGTTTTTGTTAAGTTTCGGTTCATTCCATCCGTTTATCGGATTGGCATCCCAAGCAATAGTGGTAAGCGATACCTCCTCTCCATCTGCTTTTACAAGCACGGGATTAACCCAATCGGCATGGTCATATGAAAGATTGTCACCACCATTGGTAACGACAAGATAGAGTTTTTCCGCGCCTGCGATGGGAGCCTCAATGTCGACAATAGGATTGTTACCCTCACGGCAGATGAAACCACTGGTAGCGACCTGTTTGGCAGGATCCACCTGTACGAGAACGTTTCCACCTGTCCATTGATCGGTATATTCTGCACGGAAGGTCGGGTCATAGTTGAAAACAAAAAACTCAACCGATGACTTGCTGCCTTGATCTGAACCTGTATTGTCAATGCCAGCCAAGGCTGAGAATGTGAGGGCATTTTCAGGAAGATCGAATATAAGTATGGAATTGGCATGTGTTGCGATTCCCTTAGCATATTCCTTATCGTCAACTTTCAGTTTGCCGCCTTCCAAATTGGTGTTGATATGTACCTCTCCCCATCCGGCAGTCTTTTGCAGAATCTTCTGTGCCGTAAGGTCAATCTCAGTTCCATCGGCGAGTGTGACTTTGGGGCTGATCCAATCGGCATGGTCTGAATCATAGCCGTCACCACCGTCGGTAACAGCTAAGAACAGCTGTCGGCTTCCGGTGGGTATAGCCACCTCCACCGGTACGCTATGCCCGGTAGTAAGGTATGATATGGTGCCGCTTCGCCATAAGGCATTCTCTGTCGTGAGATACTCATTGCCCCCCGTGTTGAACAGAGCGGCGAATATCTCGCCTGAACGTGGATCAATTGCACTCCAGGTAATATGATTATTGATATCTGACACCTGACGGTTGGCTACAGAGTGACTGTGCATATATAGCACATCCCGGTTGGTGAGCAGGGCATCTGTAGCTTCATCGTTTTGCGGAAGGTCGCCTCCGAACATAAGCGGACTCTTGAAAATTGTCCATAAGTTCATCAACGTCTTCTGCTCATCAGGTGTGAAGTTGGTATATCTTTCTGCACCGCGTTCGCCACGGATACTTATTTTGCCTAATGGCAGCATATCTGCATCGGGCCAATTTCCCGGCTCAATGTATGGAGCCCACTTGGCACAGATTCCAAACTGGTAATTCAGCTGGCTCCAATTATCCCAGAAGTCATCGACGGTGCGCCACATGTTAGCGTGTGCCTTAACATGGTCTACTTTCTCAATAGGTGTCTCGCCTGGTGAAATGCTCAATACGATAGGACGGCCACACTGATCTATGGCTTTACGTATCATTTCTACCTCAGCGGTGTGATACGGTCGGGCAAGGTCGTCAATCTTAATGAAATCGACGCCCCATTGAGCATACATATCGAAAATGGAGTTGTAATATTCCTGTGCTCCCGGCTTACGCCAGTCCACTTTCATATTATCACGCAGCCAGGTACAGGTGGAATCGTTGTTGGCAATCATATCTGCCGTAATTCCGTCGGTGCCTTTTACAGGCAGTTTCTTTTGAACAGCCTCTTTAGGGATACCTCTCATTATATGTATACCGAACTTTAGACCGAGATCGTGCACATAATCAGCGAGTGGTTTGAATCCGTTGCCGTCTACTGACGAGGGGAATCGGTTAGGAGCCGGTATATAACGTCCCCATTCGTCATAGTCATAAATGGGGTTGGTCTGATTGTAGCCGCCGGCTTTGTCATTTTCCACATACCAGCGGATGTCAACCACCACATATTCCCATCCGTAATCTTTTAGTTTCTTTGCGAGGTAGTCGGCATTAGCCTTAACTTCAGATTCAACTACAGTAGGACCGTAACAGTCCCATGAATTCCATCCCATCGGAGGAGTCGGTGCCCATGTCTTGAAATCGTTTTGAGTCGTGGCATGAGTCAGAATAGGTAATGTGCATAAGGAAGCACATAGAACAGGTAAAAATATCTTCATGGTTTGACTGATTGGTTAGTTTGTCAAATTAATAGTAATTGCAAAATTAATAAAAATTTTATAGGGCGCAATGAGTAGGGAGAGTTTATTCAAATTGTCAATCAATAATATCAGGACGATTTCATTTTGCGATTAAAACGTTAGGATGGAAAGGGGATAAACAATAAAACTTAGCTGATGGCGTATATAAGTTTAGGAGGGCAATATTGTGAACGATAATTGGTTTTATATAGATTTTCAACATAGATTCTTAAAAATGCGCTGTTTACGCCTTTTATTCCTTATAGTGTGTATGCTTATGAGCTTTACACCTTATGCTTCTGAAATTTTTGAAGCTGAAGAGGCAGATCAGGATCAGAAAACAGTACACCTTCAGGAGGTTGTGGTCAAGCCTAAGAAGGTGAAGTATTCTAAAAAGAATAATCCGGCGGTTGATTTCATAAACTATCTTAGGAAAGAGGCAAAGAGCCATGATCCGGCTCGAAGCGATTTTTATAGCTATGACAAGTATGAGAAAACGCTTTTTGCTTTGAACGATTTCCAGAAGGATTTATCAAAGGATAGTCTGACCGGAAAAAAGAACTTTCTGACCAATTATGTCGATACCTCTTCATGGACAGGCAGCCGTCTTCTTGACCTAATGCTGAAGGAGAAAAAATCGACCCGTATCCGTAGCAAAAATCCCGGAGCTGACAAGGAAATAACCGAAGGTTATCGAAGTGAAGGTATTGACGAGGTGTTTAATCAGGATAATGTACGCATAATAATGGAGGATGCCATTAGGGAAATAGATATATATGGCAACGATATTACTATTTTACAGAATCGCTTTGTAAGTCCTCTATCCTCAATTGGTCCTGATTTTTATAAGTATTACCTTAAGGACACGGTATATGTCGGAGACGAGCGTTGTATCGAACTCGGCTTTGTGCCCCATAATGTGGAGTCAATGGGTTTTAGTGGAAATCTCTACGTTCCATTAGGCGATACAACTATGTTTGTGAAGAAAGTGACTATGCGCACTCCGGCTGATATAAACCTGAATTACGTTGAGTCGATCTACATTAACCAAAGTTTTGTGAAAGATAGTCTTGGAAATCGGCATAAGACTTACGATGATGTCTGCATCGAATTTCAGATCGCTCCTCACACACCGAGGATATATGGGCGTAAAACCACCACTTATGATAACTTCAGCTATGAGATGCGTAAGGACTTTGAGAGTTATTATAAGGCGTTAGGCAGATATTTCTCATTGGAAGACGCTACTCGACAACCGAAAGAATATTGGGATCATATTCGTCCTTTTCCCTTATCTTTTGCTGAATCGAGGATGGGAACTCTTACTAAGGATATGAGAAAGATTCCTGTGCTTTATTGGGGCGAAAAAGTTTTGAGATTGCTTGAAAGCGGCTATATCACCACCGGTAAACAAAGTAAAATTGACTTGGGACCGATCAATACTTTTATCAGTGGTAGTGCTTTGGAGGGCTTAAGAATCAGATTGGGTGGAATGACTATGGCTGCCCTTAATCCTCATTTGTTTGGCAGCGGATATGTGGCGTATGGTCTTCACGACAGGAAATGGAAATATGAGTTTAAGGTGGACTATTCATTTAAGGCTAAGAAATTGCATGCGAATGAGTGGCCCCGACATGGACTCTATGCCTTATACACATATGATGTAGATATGATTGGTCAGCACTATCTCTTTACAAGCCAAGATAATGTTTTTTTGTCATTGAAAAGGAAGAAGAGCATTTTAGTCACTTATAGGAGGAAAGCTCAGTTGGGATATATTCTTGAATTACCTAATGATTTTTCGGTCGGTGTTGACTTTCGTGATGAGAAGCAAGAGGCTTCCCACTGGCTTCCATTTATGTTTCGTAACGGTGAGAAACTAAGAAGTTATAAAGAATCTTCCTTTGGAGTCACCTTGCGTTGGGCACCGGGAGAGAGGTTTGTGCAAGGTCGCACCAAGCGCAGCCCGGTCAATATGGATGCGTGGATCTTTCAATTTACGCATGAACTGGGACCCAAGGGATTATGTGGCGCATCATTTACTCTAAACAGAAGCGAGGTCTCTATCCAGAAGCGCCTTTGGCTGTCGGCATTCGGATATGCCAACATCATCTTAAAAGGTGGGATAATTTGGAGTTCTGTTTATTATCCCGCTTTGATGTGGCCCAATGCCAATTTATCTTATACAATCCAACCGGAAAGCTATTCACTTATGAATCCTATGGAATTTGCCAACGATCGTTATGCGGCATTGGATGTAAGTTATTTTGGTAATGGTGTCCTTTTCAATAGGATTCCATTGATTAAAAAACTTAAATTGCGTGAGGTGTTGACTTTTAAAGGTCTTGTAGGTGGGTTAAGCGATAAGAATAATCCCGATAAGAACAATAGACTTCTTCTTTTTCCTCAAGACGCACATACTTCAGTGATGAAGAACACACCTTATATGGAGCTTGGAGTAGGTATAGATAATATTCTCACGGTATTGAGAGTAGACTATGTATGGCGTTTAACCTATCGCGGGTTGCCCGGATGTGATAACGGTGGGGTTAGGGTAGGGCTACATCTGAGTTTTTAACCATAGGAAATTCATGTTGCTTTTCGAATGAGTTAAAATAATTTGGGCAACCCGCTTCGGGTTGCCCATTAATTTTAAATTTT
The DNA here is from genome assembly GCA_947177145.1 of uncultured Porphyromonadaceae bacterium. Classification (GTDB taxonomy): domain Bacteria; phylum Bacteroidota; class Bacteroidia; order Bacteroidales; family Muribaculaceae; genus Lepagella. The sequence goes on along the minus strand of CAMWTL010000185.1, from coordinate 658 downwards.
AATAAGAATATAGTTAAGCATTTATCATTGATAATCCTTCAGCTGTTCACGCAGACGCTTGCGAGCAAAGAAGATACGGCTTTTAATTGTACCGAGCGGAAGGTTCATTTTTTCTGCAATTTCATTATATTTATAACCGGCAACATACATATTGAAAGGAATTCTATATTCGTCGGAAAAACTTTCAAGAGCTGCTGATATTTCTTTAACTGCAACAGAGCCTTCGGGTGTAGTTAAACCGGATTCCTGAGAAATATTAAGATGATAAAGATCTTCTGTCTGATCAATAACCGTAGCTTTTCTCACCGTCTGGCGATAATTGTTAATAAAAATGTTACGCATTATTGTGAAGATCCAACCCTTAAAGTTTACGTTGTCAACGTATTTTTCTTCATTATCAAGAGCCTTAAGTGTGGTGTCCTGAAGAAGATCACGGGCTTCTTCTTTATTAGTTGTTAATTGATAAGCAAAGCTTAAGAGGTTTCCCTGGAGTCCTAAAAGACGCTGTTTGAAAGATTCAGTTGTTTTCATGTTGTTTAATGTTTTAAAAAGATACCATAATAACATAGGTTATTTGAAAATTGTTTTGGAAAAGTTCAATTTTTTTTGAAAAAAATTTCGTCATAAAGATAATGTATTGTAAATTAGTAGTTTATAT
>CAMWTL010000184.1 GCA_947177145.1 uncultured Porphyromonadaceae bacterium | reverse complement strand
CACTTATTTCGTGTTCCGCTTCGGTTTGAGAAGCGAATGATGGGCGTAGCTGTGCGCTGTTTGTCTCAGCCGATTCGAAGATTTCTTCCAGTGTTATTACCGACTGACTATAAGAGTACGCTCCACCGCTCAGCAAGGATGCACATACCACCCCTGCGAGCAATCGAAGATTGTTCATAAAAAGTAAAGTGAAATTTAGATGTGGATATGGAATGAATATGGATAATCAGTTCATTTCTTATGGTATGAACTTACAAGAACTTGCTTCACGCAAGCTCAAAGGGAAGCTGTGCTCTTCCAGTTTTCAAGAAATCCCCAATTTCTTACGACGGGATTGATGATTTCAATCGGTTGTTTTAAATTATTCATTGCTTTGCGATTCTTTGTGAATCGCGAGTGCAAAGTTACGAATTATTTTTGAAATTAGGAGGGTGTGTGTATGAAAAAGTATGTTTTATGCAGTAAATCAGGCATGTATACAATTTTGTCACAATCGGGCACACAGGAAAGTGCATAATAGATGATAGCGGGTTTTTGAAGTGATAAATATTTTTGTAATTTTGCAAACGAAAAATTTCCATTTGAGAAATTCATCTAACCGATACAAAAGAGACAGTACTTTATAATCAAACCATGAAGGATACCTTAAATCAACAAAGGCTTCATAACCGTAAAAATTCGGGGACAAAGGCATATGCATTGCGTCTGTTATGGGTAATTATATTTGTCCTGATGCAGTGTCAGACTGTGGGCTTTGCCTATAATATGAGGCAGACTTTCAGTGGCGACGGTTTGTCGAACAGTGCCATACTTGCTATGTGTGTTGACCATAACGGCTATCTTTGGATAGGGACTTGCGACGGTGTGAACATAGCCGACGGCACATCAATACATACTTTCCAGTCTCTCTTCCCCGGTAGGTCGCTTTCGGGTAATGTGATAGAGAGGATATTGAGAGGGGGAGACCATAATATGTGGGTGTTGACCAATTATGCGCTCGATTTAATCGACACAGAGAGTTGGGAAATCAAAACTTTCCCACAATTTCACGGTCAGGAGTTTATGTGTGCCGATCCGGAAGGGCAGCTTTATGTGTTGTCGGAAGATTCACGCCTATATCTTTATAATCCTAAGAAAGATTCTGAATTTAAGGATTTGGGAGATTTGGCATTGCCTTTCGATGATGTACGCGCCATTACTTTCAGAAACGGAATGTTGTGGGTAGTGACTGCGGACAGCATAAATATATATAGTTCCAAAAGCTTCACGGATAGTAAAGGTGACAGGATAAAACCTGCCAAAGAAATAAAGGATGTGTCGACATTTTTTGCCAAGGCGCAGGATGAGGAACTTTTTATCATTACTCCTGAGGGAGACTTATGTGAGATTGGTGGTGATGGCTCATCGCGTAAAATCATTAATATAGCATCGGAATTAGCTACCCGTGGTAAGATTTCTAACCTTGTACACGACCATCAGGGCAATTTCTTCGTATCATTCAGTACTGACGGTGTACTGTGGGTTGGACGTAACGAACAGGGAAAGTTTGTCCCTGTGGATTTGGGACTGCACGTGGGTATTTTCTGTCTGGAACGTTCTTCAAGTCAGGACGTGGTATGGATAGGCACTGACTGTCAGGGTGTGTATACATACTGGGATGATGATTACAGTATACGGTCGTATGACTTCAATGAACTTGGCAATAAACTGTCGCATCCGGTGAGAGCCATTTTTATAGACGGAGATAAGAATATGTGGCTCGGTACGAAAGGTGACGGGCTTCTTAAAATAGCCAATTTCAACGAACTTAACCCCAGACAGAGCCTGAGTACAGGCTACTTATATACCTCTTCCAACAGTGCGCTGCTCCATAATTCAGTGTTCGCATTTGAGAAAAGCTCACGACCGATATTGTGGATTGCCACCGAAGAGGGAATCAACTATTATAACTATACCGACAACAGACTTTACAGTGTAAAGACTGAACCTTCTGTGAGATATATCCATGATATATATGAGCAGAACGACACGACGCTGTGGCTATGTGCTTTAGGTGATGGAGTGGCACGAGCCACAATAACAGGCACTCGGGAACATCCGGAGCTGAAGAATGTGAAATTCTATACTCTTGACGATGGGAAGCGATCTTCGAATCCGTTTTTCTCTATGACAGTTGCCGACGACGGGCGATTGCTTTTCTGCAACCGTGGAAAGGGAATGTTTGAGATAAAGGATGAGAAACTTACCCCTATTCCTCTAAAAACTGATTTCGGCACCAACTTGGTGAATGACGTATTTGCAGCCATAGACAGAAATGACACTCTTTGGATGGGTACAGGGTGCGGTCTGGTGAAATCTTGGCAAGAGGGTGAACGTCTCTTTAGAGGCAAAGAGGACGGCTTTGACAACAACACGATCCATGATATGATACTTGATCGCACGGGAGATATATGGCTCTCCACAAACGCCGGTATAGTGCGTTTTAACATCGCCAACAATAAGGGGGAAACTTTCGGGCGTAATTATGGATTGAATGTCAACGAATACAGTGACGGGGCGGTGTTCAACAGCGGCAATACGATTATATTCGGCGGTATCAACGGTTTGACTTTCATCAATCGCCATCTCGCTTATAAGGCACCGGAAGCCTATGTGCCCAAACTCACGTTACTGAAACTTTCTATTTCCGGAGAGGATGTGCCGGTAGTGGATTATTTTGAATCCGGAGGAGGGAAGAATAAACTGGTGCTTGCTCCTGATGAGAACTATTTTTCAATCACAGTGGCTGTGCCTGATTTTATAGATGCCCATAACTTTGTATATTCTTATACCCTTGACGGTGTGAACTGGATAAACAACGGTTCGGAAACCACTATATCTTTCAATAAGATGAGTTATGGAAAGTATGACCTGACTGTGAAGTATATGAACAAGGTGACCGGCGTGTCAGGCGAAGCATATGACTTGCAGATTGTGGTCAAGGCACCGTGGTATCTGTCGGTATTCGCTAAAGTGATTTACATTTTGCTTATTATCGGAGTGATTATGTTTGGTGTGTGGATCTATATTCGTTATCAGAGACGTAGACAGCAGGAGGAGATGCGCCATTTGGAACAAGCACATAAGGAGGAGCTATATGAAGAGAAACTGAAATTCTTCACCAACATCACCCATGAATTCTGCACACCTCTTACCCTTATCTACGGACCTTGTGAGAGAATAATAACCTATCCCGGTTCGGATGACTATATAAAGAGATATATAGGGCTTGTGCGCACCAATGCTGAACGCCTCAACACCCTTATACAGGAACTTATTGACTTCCGCAGAATGGAGACCGGGCATAAGAGCTTAAAAATCTCCTTTGTTGGGGTGAGTACACTGTGCGCCGATATAATGACCTCTTTCTCCGAGCTTGCCGACCGTAACAATATAAATCTGATAGATGAGATAGAGCCGAACATTGATTGGGCTACGGATTTCAGCTGCGTCAGGAAGATAATGACTAATCTTATATCAAATGCTTTCAAGTATACTCCCACGGGTGGCACAATAAAGATAAGCGTAAAGAAAGAGGATGGAAAACTACGTCTTTCCGTATATAATACGGGCAAGGGTATAAGTGAGGAAGAGAAGCAGAAGATTTTCAATCGCTATAGTGTCCTCGACAATGTGGAGGAGAATGCAGTGAAAGGTCTTTCCACCCGCAATGGTCTCGGATTAGCCATATGCCACAGCATGGTGGATATGCTTCAAGGCACGATAGAAATTGAGAGTGAAGTGGGCAAGTATGCAGATTTCATAGTCATTCTTCCTGCTCTTGAGGTGCCGGCAGAAATAATGGAAAAACAGTTGGCACAACCGAACGATAAGAAAGCAGATGAGATGGCTGACAATGCCGGGAAAGCAGCCGGAGAAACTTTGGTGAAGAAAACTGATGAACCCTCTTTAGCAGTTTCAAATCCGGAGGTTATGTCAAGAGGTAAATCTGATCGTGAGCGAGTGTTGATTGTAGATGACAATAAGGAGATATTGCTGCTGTTGCGGGAGGCTTTGGGAAGCTATGATGTGATAGTGGCTGAGACGGCGGATAAAGCTTTGGAGCTTATACGTCAGACACCCCCGGATCTGATAGTGTCGGACATTATGATGCCCGGTACGGACGGAGTGACCTTCACCCGTATGATAAAACAGAATAAGCACACCATGCACATACCCCTCATCCTGCTTTCCGCAAAGACAAGCAACGAGGAGAAGGTGGAGGGTATAGAGTCAGGTGCGGATGCCTACATCGGGAAGCCGTTCAGTCTCGACTATCTGCAGGCTGTGGTGAAGCGTCTGCTTGAGAACCGCCAATATCTCCGCGAATATTATACCACCGGAGCAAGCGTATACGAATATAAGGAGGGTCATCTTCTTCATAAGGAGGACAAGGATTTCATAGAGAAGATTGCAGCCTATATAGAGGAGCATATCGAAGACGGCGATCTGGGTTCTGAGAAACTTGCGACGCATATGAAGATAAGTGTGAGAAATCTCTATCGTAAATTCAAGGAGCTCGATCAGCTATCGCCGAATGATTTCATAAAATATCAGCGTATAAGCTATGCAGCAAGATTACTCGTGACCTCATCTGCCACAGTGCAGGAGGTGATATACCGCAGCGGCTTCACCAATAGATCGCATTTCTACAAGGAATTTGACAAGCGTTTCGGTATGACTCCGAAGAACTATCGGGCGGCGAATGCCTCGAAAGACCTTTCGCTTGATCCGGATGAGGAGGATTAGAGGTGGGTGGTGTATGTGCCGGATTTTGCCATATTTGTGTATATACTTGTCTATGAGCAAATATGAGCCATAGTTGGCACAATGATATACATCTTTTACGCATATTAAGAATTAACTTTGTGGCAGACAAAATTGACTGATCTAACAAGAGAAAATCAAAATGAAAAGAATGTTTATTGCGATGGCGGCTATGATCCTTGCCGGGAGTTGTGCCACAGTGTCTGCCTCGACTGTGGGGGAATGTCGTGCTGATAATATCACAAGTAAGAATAGCGGCAAGTCTTTGAATAGCTGCCGTCCGGATAAGGGTGAACGTCTGTTTTATTCCGAGGCTGTGGAGAAGAAGATAGCTGAGGTGAAAAAGATGCTCACTAATCAGAAGTTGGCATGGATGTTTGAGAACTGTTTCCCGAATACAATAGACACCACCGTACACTACCGTATAGGTGACGACGGGAAGCAGGACACTTTCGTATACACCGGCGACATACACGCTATGTGGCTCAGGGATTCCGGAGCACAGGTATGGCCTTACGTGCAGCTGGCAAATGATGATCCGGCTCTGAAGAATATGCTTGAGGGAGTGATTCGCAGGCAAATGAAATGTATACTTCTTGACCCCTATGCCAACGCCTTTAATGACGGTCCGACCGGAGGGGAATGGATGACTGACCTTACGGA
>CAMWTL010000183.1 GCA_947177145.1 uncultured Porphyromonadaceae bacterium | reverse complement strand
TCATTTCTCTGCGGATGTAAAGCCCGATATTGGTCTCGTGCTCATCTATGCCGAGTTTTTTACGTATTGTGCTGCTGACGTTGTAATGACGTTTGAGCTGTATGTACTCGCCGACCTCCTTGCCACGCAAGCCGATGGCATACAAGCAAAGATAGTTGATCTCGTCTGTGGTGAGGTCGTGCTGAACCAAATAATCTATAAACTTCGAATGTGAGGCTGTGAATGCCAATCTCGTGGAACATCCATTTTGTTTCAGACTTTCCGCTATTTTTGGCTATTTTATTAGGGATTGAGAAAATCTTTTTGTAACTTCGTGACTATAAATCTGCTTTAACCGATTGAATCTATTCATATTATGCTCACCAATACTAATCTATCGCTGCGCAGCAAATGCCGCTCAATAGCAGTGGTAATATTTGCCATATTAGCTACAATCATCCTTTTCGGTTGTAAATCAAAAGTCTCAGATTCGGAGATGGTTGAAATCAGCGGTGTAGTCTACAATAACCAATCGTCTACCCCTCTATCTCAAGCAATCATTACGAATAAGAATACTGATAAAAAATTCTTGTCAGACGAAACAGGCAAGTTTCGAATCTCGGCAGCGGAAGGTGATTCCATAATCTTTACATACGTAGGTATGCTGCCACGTACTATACATGTTTCAAGGGTTGATTCTACTGTGTGGAATGTAGGATTAGATGAATACGGTCCCATCATCGAGCCTATGCTGATGCACAGCTATTCCACAAATGATGACTTGATTATGCGTATCAGCAATCCGAATCATTTGATAGTGCCCTTAGATTCGCTTGTATTAGAATTGACCAACAACTCCAATAAGGAGGCAACCTATGGCGACTGGTTTGAGATTCAAAAGAAGGGCAATGACAACGTATGGCGCGAAGTAGCCTACGATGAAAAATATCGGGATAAGGACGGTAACATAAACATAGTATTCAACCTCGTAGCATATATCATTTCCCCTCACGCCACAAGCAAAAAAGTAGAGAAGCCCTGGGTATACGGAAAGAACATCGACAAAGGCATATACCGTATAGCCAAGACCTTTTGGATAGGAGAATACACGAATCGCCAAGACACCGCCTACGTAGAATTCGAACTTCAATAAAACCGAATTACAATTATCAAACTATATTGATAAATTCGCTGATTATCCATCGTAAAAATTAAGTTGGGACAATCATAAAAGCATCGTCATATACAGGCAGACACAAAGTATATTTAAGAGACTCATAAATGCCGACTGTTTCCAATTTGGAAACAGTCGGCTGTATTAATAATCAGTTTCCCAAGCCTTCCTGCGGCGGTCAAACTTCGGCAGGTTGGCTGCAGAACCGTCAGCGTTCACCTTTATTCCCTGGGCTGCCAACCTGCTCTGCAGATTATTGATGTAATGCTCATGGTCAGCGAGGATCTTCCGACGCTCACCCTTCCCATATTCATTGACAGAGTATACATGGGGCACATCCTGTGAGGTGACACCCACCTCGGCAGCCTCAATATGGAAGTTGTCGCCGCCGTCCGCACTCAGGATCATTCCGGGAAGTCCGCGCAGCTTCCACGGGCCATCTTGTATGGGAAGCTCCGGTGTGAACCACGCCGTCCACTCGCGGCCGTGGTAGTCGGAATGAGCCATCAGGCACTCATATCCCAGAATATTCCTTGTGGAGTCTTCCGCGATACCCCACTCCATCTCCGACAGTGGCTCTGTGTATTGGAGAAGCTCACCGACCTTACGGTCATACACGGTGACATTTCCTCTCTCCCTGTCCTTCGCCACATACAGGAACTCCCTCTTCTCAGGCGCGAGGCCAAGCTTGCGGCCGTCCAGCGTCACCGAGCCGTCCGGCTGCACCACCTGCCAGGCCTTCATCTGGATCTCCTCAAGCTTCGCCCTGCCCTCCGGCGTGGAGTTGCACGAGTCGCAATACAGGCTCTCCGCGTTGTAGAAGAGGGACTTCTTAGGACCGGCTACCAGAACCATATTGTAGGAATGGATGTCGCCACTGTCAGTTGCACGGTTTGACACCGTATACTTGACCGCCAAATTCTCCTGTGCCGCAGCGGCTGCCGCCACAAGGCACATTATGAGTAATGCTGCTGTCTGTTTCATTTCCTTAAAGATATTGAGATTAATATTTCACGTCCCCGCAGCCATCGCCTTGACTCAAAGGATGACAGGGAACTGTATGTCTTGTAGTTGTATGACAACTGATTCAAAATGTTGTTGAGTACGGCTGACAGTTCAAGACGTTTACCGAGTTTGTAGGCCAGTCGGGTGTCAATCAGTAGCACGTCCCTATATGTCCCGGCTGCCAGCCCGTTACGGTAGTGCTCACCCATGACACGCCATTCCCATCTACGGTGTGGCATGATGTTGAGGAGCAGGATATTCCCCATATTGCTGATCCGGGGATTGCTCATCCCGTTCATTGTCAACCGGCTGCCGGAGAATTCAACGGAGCAGTCGAAACTGAGCCAGTGCAGGGGTGTGCCGTTGAGCTTTGCCCCGACCCTCCAACCGGCACTGACTGAAACTATGGAACGGTCCTCTGAAATCAGGTGTGACTCACTGCGTCTGAACGAACCGTTGAGATTAGCGCTCCCCCTCATGAAGTCGAGGGTCTTTCCGATGCTGCCGCTTGCCATGAGCAGCCTCCCGTCGCTCTTTGCCTTGGCATAGGAATATACCGTGTAGTCGCCATGGAGACGCTGCACCATCGTATACGGCAGATGAGACCACGACTGGAGCACGGAGCCATTGGCGAACACACCTCTCCTGACATCCCTGTAAGCGAAATTGGCAGATATATTCTGGGACGAGGAATTGTAGAAGTCATCGACACCCTGTCTGAACGTGCGGTAGTCGGTCATTATGTACCCCGGCTGAATCAGACTGAGATTCATCGGTGACCTGCCTGTGCCACCCCGCAAGCCAAGCGAGAGGCGGTTGCTTGGCTTCCAGCCTACACTGAGCGAAGGTGAGAAATATACCTCTGAGCGGTTGGCAAGAGCCTTGTCAAAGGTGTAATTGGCAAAACTCACCGGTGCGTTGAGGGTGAGGCTCACTCTCCTGACCCAGTACTCAAACTTAGGAGTGGCATACAGAGTAAGGTAGTCTGTGTTCAAGACGTTATCCGTATCACCCGGGATCTCCTGCGGCATATCAGGGAGTTCGGTGTTGAGGGAACGTAGATAACCCTTCACACCCCCTTCAAAGCTCATTGTGACCCCCCTCAGTGAGAAGGCATAGGCTACGCTCTCATCTGTATAGAATGAGTGGTCACCGATGTGCTGCCTCATTCCTTCTCCGTTCAGAGACACATGGAGGGTCTGAGGGAGCGATTCCCATTCGTTATGGCTGTTGAATGTGACGAGATGGCTGCCGTTGAAGCGTCTTATCATCTTGAACTTGTTGGCTGCATAGTAATCAGGCAGGGAAGCACACTGGCTGTTGGGCAATGAGCCTGTGACACCGAGACGCACTTCATCCCATCCTATGCCGGTCTGGAGAGTGTTATTTATGAATGTCGTCCTCTTGTTGACCTCATAGATGAACTTGGCCGAGAGTGATTGGGAGCGGTCTTGCCCGTCACGGTTCTCAGTGATAAGACGGTCAGCTCCCTCAAGGAAATATGTCGTGATGTTAGCTGCCTGTGCCACGACCCGGTTAAACGAGTAGTCCACCTGCGCCTTCACCTCACCGTCATTCACTTTCCACAGGCAGTTGGTTGAGACTAAGGCTGAGCGGTTGAACAGGGTGCGCTTCCTGCCCAGTGACGGAACTTCGGGAAGCGCCACGCTGACGTATCTGCTCAACTCGGTATGGCGTCCGGAAGCGAAGAAGTCGGTGGTGTTCGACGACAGGTCTTCTCCGATGTTGTTGGTCTTGAGAGTGGTTATATTCTGGAACCCGGGCATAACTGCCATTGCAAAAAGCTCCCCCGTCCAGACACCGCCTTCGGGCTGCCATGACCAGCCGCCCCCGGCATTGCCGTGGAAAGTCCATGTGGCCTTGGCTCTGTCCTTCAACCTGAGGTTTATGGCAGCCTTGTCGGAGAAGCTGATGCCGGAGAGCACCTGCATGGGCTGATGGTTCTCCATGACCTCGACCGCCCCCACATCCTCATGGCTAATCCCGTTGGCGGCGACCCCGTATTTGCCACCTAACAGATCCGAACCTTCTATATAGAATTTGTTGATGTCCTCACCCTGATACCGAATCTTGCCGCTGCTCGACACATCAATGCCGGGCATACGCCTTAGCACGTCGCCGATGCTGCGGTCTTGTGCCTGTGCGAAGCTGCCGACATTGTAAGTGATGGTGTCACCCTGCTCACGGATACGGTCAGCTTTCACCGATACCTCCTTCAGCATTGTCGCTGCCGTTTCCATGACGATTGTGATCGGCAGCTGAATGTTGTCGAGGCCCACAGTCTGCTTCGCAAATCCCATCATCGACACGTCGAGCGTACAGCCCCCGGTCTCAGGTGTGGGGATGGAGAAGCCTCCGTCAGCATCGGATGTGGCATACTTCCTTATTTTCCCCTCCGCATTACGCAGGATCACAGAAGCACCCGCCAGTGGCTCATTCGTGTCCCCTGCCACGACAGTACCCGATACCGTAGACTGTGCCGTGCTTGGCAGACTCGCCATCAGACAGACCAATATGAGGAATAGACATTGCATGTATGAATAGAAATATGTTATCTCGTTTATTGGTTAATACCCATAAAAACTGATGCAAAATTAGGTAGGAATTAGTTTCTTGTCAAGTCAAAAAGTTTAACGTTAAACTTTTTATATAACTAATAATAAGCTATTTATAAAATTTAACCCAAGAAAGATTTAACAAGCCTCTCCAAAGTTTAACCGAATCTCAAATTCTGGGGCAAACTCGAAATTTAATTGTAAATAAAGGTATCATCCCTAACAAAAGTGTTGGACATAACCGAAAGTCTGGAGAGGGAGAAATTACAATTGGAAGGTGAGCGCGACAACCTGAGAGAACTGCTTGAGGAGCAGAAGGCATTGTCACAACCGCTACAGGAGGTGATAAAGACTCGCCTTGATATGCTCAACAGTCTGTTGGCAAAGGAAATATCAAAGAACGACAATTACGCCAAGCCATACAACAAATGGATTGAGTCCATACGCAGTGATAAGGATGAATTTATGAACTCCACAAGATTGGCGTTCACAGCCTCTCATCCGAAGTTTATGGATTATTTGGTTCAGCATGACCTCACCACAGACGAGATCAACTATCTGTGCCTGTATGCCATCGGCTTGCGTGGCAAGGAGGTCGGCGAGTACATCCAGCTCAAACGTCATTATAACGTCAGCAGCGCAATACGTAAAAAGCTCGGCATAGATGAGCACGAGACCAATATCGGACTCTACATCCGCAGAGAAATGAATAAATTCTGATACTTACTATAAATTACAAATGTGAATTTACTTAATTTGTACCGGGTAGTTCCATCATATCAA
>CAMWTL010000182.1 GCA_947177145.1 uncultured Porphyromonadaceae bacterium | reverse complement strand
TTACTGCCATAACTTGGGTCTAATATGCCTCCTTGTGTATTTGGGGTGCTATTCATTTATGCCCGGTTATATTGTGGTGGTTTACGGTCGGGGGGTTTTCTGTTTTCAACCTGAAAGCCCGCTGACGTTAACAACAAGGCAAGTGCTACGTATTGTGTTGTAGAGAGTGCATTCAGAGAAATTAGATTAGACTGAAGAAAGTGAGATAAAGGAGAGTGGCTGGCATCGCAAAAAGAAGAGAGTCGATACGGTCAAGTATACCGCCATGTCCGGGCATTATGTTGCCGCTGTCTTTGATGTTGAGAGAGCGTTTCATCAGCGACTCAACAAGGTCACCCCATGTGGAAAATATTGTGACTACGCCACCAAGCCCAAGCCACATCCCAAGTGATTTATCAAGCCCGAAAAACTCATGTCCGTAAAGGCAGAATAGGGTGGCTGCTCCCAAGTTGAACAAAAGACCACCAATGAATCCTTCCCAAGATTTTTTGGGAGAGATACGTTCAAAAAGCTTATGCTTGCCCAACAGGCTTCCTGTAAGGAATGCACCTGTATCGTTGATCCATATCATAAAGAACACTACGAGTACCACATTGAGGTTCCACCATGAGCCTATACAGCACATCAAGCCGAGCGGCAACCCAATGTAGAGCTGGGTCATCATTGACTTGGCAAGATTGGCAAGGGGAGTGGCACTTTTGATATATAGTTCAAGTGTCATCCTGCAAAGGAGGATGAATACCCAAAGATAGAGCGGCCAAAACATCCAGCAAAAAGTGAGTGCTACGCACCCGGCAATGTCGAGTATAAGCGTAGGGACGGTGCGGGGAGAAAGCTCATGGGTGATTTTCTCAAATTCAATAGTAGCGAGTGTGGCAAAAAGTGCAGCCAACCACGTGAAAGGAAACTGTCCCCAGAAGATACAGCCTACAATCAAGCCTACATATACAAGTCCGGAGAGTGCGCGGACAAGGAGTTTTTTCAGATCCATATCAAAGTTGTTTATTTCGGGATAAGGATTTTTGGGATTACTAAATCGGGTTTGAATAAGTCTTGTGTAAGATTATTTTTGCAAAGTTAAGGATAATTGGTAATAAATACAAAAGCGGTGTGGAAAAACTTCCACACCGCCCTTAATAAAACCGCTTGCCGCGCCACTTAGTCTTCGCTGTCGAGCACAGGTACAGCTGCAAGACGCAGCGCATGGCTTTCAATGAAGTCGATTATGAGGTTGCGTTCAGGCGAGGGGTCAATATCCTCACGTATGCGGCGAAGTGCATTGAAGGTGGAGGTGTTGGTCTGGTAGACGTGGCGATAGCACTTGGCTATATCCTCGATGATATCATCAGTCTTCTTGCCTTTTTTGAGCACGAATGCATTCACACCGAAATAGGAGATAGGATTATGTGCCATCACTGCAAATGGGGGCACATTGCCATTGACACGGCACCCTCCCTTGATGAGCACCCAATCTCCCACGTGGCATTTCTCATGCACAATCACGCCGGAGGAAAGGATTGAATGATGACCTATCTTTACATCGCCCGCTATTTTCACCCCGTTGCCAAGCACACATTTGTCGCCGATCTCAGCGTCATGTCCGATGTGGCTTTGGGCAAGGATAAAGCACTTGCTTCCGATCCGGGTGTTTCCCCCTTCATAGATGCTACGGTTGATGATCACTTGTTCGCGAATCTTGTTGTTGTCGCCGATTATCACGTAGGATTTTTCACCTTTCCAACGGAAATCCTGAGGAGTGGCAGAGATTATTGCCCCCTCATAGATCTCATTGTTCTTGCCGATGCGGGCACCCGAGAGAATGCTTGCATGGGGATGTATATGGCATCCGGCATCGATGATTACGTTATCGTCGATATAGGCGAAAGGGTCTACTACCACATCGTCAGCCAGGCTTGCACCGGGATGAACATAAGCGAGATTACTGATTTTAGCCATAGAATATAGATTTTTAGGTTAGTTTTATCGTCCGCCGCCCACAGCCTGGTAAAGACTGATGAGTGCAGCTGCGCGTTCATGCCAGTTGGCTATGCAGGCAAGCTGTGCATTGAGAAGTCCGGAGCGGGCTGTGAGCACCTCGAGATAAGTGGTGCCTGTATTATACATGAAAAGTTCATTGGTATATTCTACCGACTTCTCAAGCTGATCTACCTGCTTCTGCAGATACTCGTCCTTCTCAACGTTCTTGTTATAGTTGACCAGAGCGTCACTTACCTCGGAACTTGCATTGAGCACTGCGTATTCGAAAGTGTTGAAAGCCTGTTTCTGCTGTGCCTTCGCTGCTTCGAGAGATGCTATGTTCTGCCCGCGAGAGAAGATTGGAGCCGTAAGTGACCCTGCAAGATTGACAAACCATTCTCCGGGGTTCTTGACCATACTTCCGAGAAGATTTGTGAAACCACCCTGAGCGGAGATAACAAGACTCGGATAGAAGGCAGCACGCGCACTGTTGGTGGAGTAGTAAGCTGCGGCAAGTGAACGCTCGGCAGCCTGTACGTCGGGACGTACAGACACATAACTCATAGGTATGCCTTCAACAATCTGACGCGGGATAGTGAAGTCGCAGTCACCGGTCACTTCCCAAGTCTGCGGATACGTGTTGAGAAGAAGTGACATTGTATTCTGCATCTGATTGATCGAAGCCTCAAGAGTAGGTATAGAACTCATGATGTTATAGTAGTTCGCACGGCTCTGTACAACGGCTGCCTCATTTGTACGTCCTGCTTCCTTCAAAAGTTCCATCGAGGTTACCTGCTCTTTCCAGATGTCGGAAGTGCGCTTTGTGAGACCGAGCTGCTGATTGAGCATCACAAGGCTATAGTAGACGTTAGCCACCGCACAGATAATCTGGGAGCGTGTGGCTTGCTCATATGCTTGGCTCATCTCATAGCTCATCTGAGCGCCACGCTTACGGTTGAGGATCTTGCCGAATATATCCACCTCCCACTGCACGGAAAGGGGAAGGTTGTAGCTCCACGACATAGAGCTCATAGGGAGCTGGTTGCCGCCGAGACTTGCACCCGTGCCGCTTGGCGCAAATACCACAGAGGGGAAGTAGCTCAATTTGGCACCTTTCAGCTGGGCATGGGCGATATCAACATTCAGCTTTGCATTTTTTAGGTCTTTATTGTTGGCGAGTGCCAGACGTATGAGCGACTGGAGTTTCGGATCCTTGAACACATCTTCCCAACCGAGGTAGGGAAGAGTGTTAGGATCTGCCTGAGCATCCAGGGCCTTTTGGAAATCGGCTGCAATAGCGCTTTCCTGAGCCGGAAACTCATATTTTTTATAGATGTTGCAGCTTGAAAGAGCCACCGCCATAAGCGTGCCCGCTGCGCATATTTTAACGTATTTCATGAAATTTCAATTTGCGTATTACTCATGAGTGTTGGGCACATACTGGTCAAGCTCTAACGAGATTCCGGTGTTGTCGGTATCTTTCCACTTCGGTGGAGATATTCTCTCCTGAATTGCCTGGAATGCCACGAAGAGAGCCGGAACGATGAGCACCTGGAATACCATACCGATCAACATACCGCCGATGGCGCCTGAGCCGAGTGCCTGGTTGCCGTTGCGGCCTGCACCGTGGGCGAACATCATCGGGAGAAGACCGATAATCATAGCCAAAGATGTCATAAGAATCGGGCGCAGACGTGCACGGGCACCGTGGATGGCTGATTTAAGGATGCTCATACCTGTCTTACGACGGTCGAGGGCGAATTCAACTATAAGGATGGCATTCTTACAGAGAAGACCGATAAGCATGATGAGCGCAATCTGGAGATAGATATTGTTGGCGATATCCATCATTCGTGCGAAGATAAAGGCACCCATAAGACCGAAGGGCACTGAAAGGATAACCGCCCACGGAAGGATGTAGCTCTCATACTGTGCCGAGAGGATAAGGTAGACAAAGAGGAGCACAAGGATGAAGACATAGCCTGTAGAGCCGCTTGAACCGGAAGCTTCCTCACGGGTCATACCCGCATATTCATAGCCGTAGCCGGCAGGAAGTGTAGCGGCTGCAATCTTCTCAATCGTTGCGATAGCCTGACCTGATGATACGCCCGGTGCGGGAGTACCTGTGACAGAGATAGCCGTAAACATATTGAAACGGTCAATCATGTCGGGGCCATATACACGTGTCAGCTTGACAAAGTTGTCGATAGGCGCCATCTCAACACCGTTGCGCACCTTGATCTGCTTTAGTGTCTCGGGTGACACACGGGCATCAGGTTCAGCCTGCATCATCACACGGTAGAGCTTACCGAAGCTGTTGAAGTTGGAGATATACATACCACCGTAGTAGCCCTGAAGTGCGGAGAGGATAGCATTCTGGGTGAGACCTGCTTGCTTAATCTTCGCCACGTCGAGTTCAACCATATATTGCGGGAAGGTAGGGTTGAAGTTTGAGTAAGCCATCTGAATATTCGGGTCGGCGTTAAGGGCACCGATGAATTTCTGGTATACCTCAAAGAATTTATCGAGGCTACCGCCGGTCTTATCCTGAAGCTTGATTTCAAAACCGTTGGTGGCTGAATAACCGGTAATCATAGGAGGCTGGAAGAACATTATTCGACCATCCTTCACTATTGACGTCTTCATAAACAGCTGACCGAGAATTGCGCTTGCGCTCTCAGTGTTCTCGTTACGCTGATCCCAAGGTTTAAGCTTGATAATGAATGAACCGTAGGTGTTACCCTGACCGCCCACAAAGCTATAGCCTGTGATGGCGGTACGGCTCTGAACAGCAGGAATCGAACCGATGATGCTGTCCACCTGGTTCATGACTGCCTGTGTACGCTCCTGAGAAGTGGCTGGGGGCATCGTTACGGCACCCATGATTGTACCGGTGTCCTCGGTAGGAACAAGGGCTGTAGGAGTGATTGCCATAAGCCAAACAAGTATACCGATAGAACCTGCAACCACGCCGAAGCCGATGAGTTTATGGCTCGTAAACCATCTTACACCTTTCTGATAAACGTTGAGAAGCTTGGCGAAAGAGTTGTTGAAGGCATCTATGAATGACTGGGTGAACACGCCGATGATTGCAAGGACAGCAACGATAACGGCGATACAGCTCAAAGCTACATTCTCGAAAGTGTACCATCCGAGCACGAGGAATACGATGGCAGCGATAAGGAAAATCACTGTAATGAGCGGAGGGAAGGTGAAACGCTTCTTATAAGACTTTGCCATTGTCTTGGCAGCCTCACCGTAAGCCTCACCCATACGCTCCTTGAGCGGTTTATCCTCATGGCCTTTCAAGAAAAGAGCACAGAGGGCAGGGGAGAGGGTAAGCGCGTTGATAGCGGAAAGACCGATGGACATTGCCATTGTCAGACCGAACTGGCGGTAGAAGATACCTGATGTGCCACCGAGGAAAGACACCGGGATGAACACAAGCATCATGACGAGGGTGATGGAGATAAGTGCTCCGGCGATCTCATTCATTGCGTCGATTGAGGCTTTTCGTGGCGACTTATAGCCTTGGTCAAGCTTCGCATGGACCGCCTCCACCACCACTATGGCGTCATCGACCACAATCGCAATCGC
>CAMWTL010000181.1 GCA_947177145.1 uncultured Porphyromonadaceae bacterium | reverse complement strand
AATATTCGGAGTGACGGAATAGCTTTCAACAGCATCGTTGGGTGCCCATTCACCTGTCTCTATATTGAGTGAGCCGGAAGATAGAACATTAGTTACCTCAATCTTTTTAACCGTGCAAGGAATCATCTCGGAGCCGGTGGCAAACTTAATGGCTGTGAGAGCGTGATTAAATGTAAGATCGCAAGGAGAAGATGATGCGTCTTTTGGAGCTGCCCATAGCAGATCCTGCTGATTAGCTACATCTGATGGTGTAACCCATGAGATTGAAAGGTTGCCGGTCTCGTCTGGGGCTGGGAGAGAGACAATGCCTTCTGAATTATTCAGAGTTTCTGTTGAGGAATACGGGGAGTAGGCATTTATATGTAGAGTTGCTTCATTTGGCCAAAGGTATTCAGCTTTCGGTGCCCAACTGTTGCCGTCAGCCTTGGTGACTTCGACATTATACATATAATCAGGTTTGAAAGCGTCGGAAGAAGAGTTGTTGGGATGAAGTGAAGCGAAGACACCGAAAGAACCGATGGTTTCATTGGTTGTCAGTGACGAACGGGTAGCCTCAGAATACTTTCGGGTAGTTTCAGAAGATTTTAGTGCTGCTTCCGAGTGTTTTGAGGAGAGGTCGATTCCATCCGTTACCTCCGGAATAAGATAAAGATTTGAATGGAGAGAGGAGGTAAGAGTAACTGCCGGTAAATAATCATCTGAAGAAGAGCCACGGGTAATAGAAGATGTATGTGCACCTGTACCGTTATTCCAATCGGAAGAGGTATTTACAGAGAACACGATCTCTTTCTGACCGTTGCTCAGATCTTTGTCATTAAAAGGTGTGTCATCATCAGAGCAGGAAGAGAAACTCAGGGTTATACATAACACTAAGAGGAGCATAATGGAGCTATATGGGTGGAATCGAAACTCAATCATAGTTTTTTGATTTAATTAATCCCTCCGGCAGGGAGGGATTCTATTGGTGACCGTAAGAGGAACATTCAACCTCTTACAGCCTGTTGAGTATGTATTCTGTTTTTAATAAGTCTGCATCGGGGTGTCCTGTGTGCTTGATTCCCAGCTGGTGACGTCAACTGTGAATTTGATTGGACCGCCAAAAATCGGATCACCGGGTATCGGGTCGTTAGGATCGACATAACCGCCGCCGTGTGAGAAGTCGAGCACGTAGACATATTTCTTACCCGGTTCCCAGTTGGTGTTGATAGGAATAGCTGCCCAAACACAATCTGCATTGCTGGGGAAGGGGTAGACCTGAGCACCTGCAACCGTATTGATTTGAAGTTTAACGGAAAGATATGCTCCGGCAGATGTGTTACTTGCGTCGTTCTCGGGGTCCCAAGCAGTGAGCTGCTGCGGAATAAGCATTGCGTTGCCACCTTCACCCATAATATTTACCGCATCGGCAGAAAGTTTCTTCGGAGTGGAGTAGGTTTCTTCATAGATAGCCTTGTCAGTGTCGAGTGTCCAATCGTTGGAAGTGAAATCAAAACTTCCCTTTGAAACCGGTTGTCCGATGCGTATACCTGAAACCTGGAACTCATAAGCTTCATTGTCAGCCTTGGCTTGGATTTCAATCTGAGAGAGACGGTGATCAAAGGTCAGCTCCAGACCTGATGCCTCATTGGCTGATTTTTTACCGGTGACAGCATCTGTGGTTATGAAATCAACCTGATCGGCGATTTCAGCTGCCGGTGAAAAATCTGTAAGATTTTTAGTGTCGGGGGTAAGAGTTAATGTGCCGCCCGGGGCTGTCGGAGAATAAGCGTAAAAGGTTATTTCACTGTCATCACCGGGCCAATAATATTCCGGATCGGAGGTAAAGAAGTTGTCGGCTCCTTTAGTGAAAGGTAGATTATTAAAGAACGATTGATTGTTCAGGAATGCCGAAACTGTTATTTCGGAAAGGTTGGCATTGGTGGTTTCGGTGGCACGTGTGCCCATAGCCGGACGGAAACCGATAGCGTTGCCTTTGCTGATATTGGGGTTAATACTTTCGTGTTCTTCTTCAGTGCAAGAAGCAAGAGCGAGGACGGAGAGACCTAATAAAAATAGTGGAGATGTTTTCATAGTTATAATCGTGTTTTTCTTATACTTAAGATTGATTAATTTTACTAATATAACTACATAAGTTGGTTAAGGGTTCACGGAAAGTTTAATTTTAACAGAATAAAAATTGCCACTCGCAAAATACGGTGGCAATCAGTAAATATATGGGTGTCTTTTGAAGCGGTGTGACCATAAGGATTACATTGTTATGTCTACGGTTTCAGTCTGCCAATCGTTGACATCGGGGTGAAGTCCGGCATCGCTCTGGAGAGGGCGGGGCAATACAAGTCCGTGAACTACGATATTCACGTGGCGAGGGTCGGGGGCATTATGCACCTGGTCGGTGACATCAAACGAATAATACCACTTTGAACCGTCGGAAAGGAACAGATAGATGGTCAGGATATGCGATGCGTTGTTATGTGGACATTCTCCGAAGGTGAGGAATTGACCTTTCAGCTCAGTGTTGTCTTCGGATATTGCCAGGGTGAATGGCATTGTCACAAGATTATCGGTGGCACACTTCTTACCGTGGAAAAAACCTTCTGCCATACCTGAAAGTGTACCGTCGATTATTTCTCCACGCGCGTTCTCAAGATTCTCCACGTCGAGAATTTCTACCGAATAATGACATACAATCTCTTCGGGATAAAGGGTGATTATCTTATGTGTATCGTCTGCATCGAGGGTCACACTGTCGGTGCGTGAACTCCATGCCATACCCGGAGGTTGTGCCATACGTTCATCTTCGGTACCCCTTACCTTAGGCACAGCCTCGGGCATAAGTTGGTAGGCTTGTAGACGTTCGGCATCATGGGTGTAAAGCTCAACAGATTCTATGTCAGGGAAATTCCGAAACTCTGCCCAGTCGTTTAGGTCGGCATTAATGGTTAGCGCATTGTATTCTCCGAAGGGAAGCTCTATCGTGCCTCCCTTTTTCCCTGAGAAGATGTATCTTATAGGATCGTTTTTCAGGTTACGGTCGAACATTATGACAGCCATTGATGAGGGATTGGCATCAGGGGCGTTCTGCCAGTCAAACACCACTTCGGTTTCGATCTGATGCATATGGTCGAAACAGAGGTCTTTATGGTTGCAGGATGAGAAACCGACCAAAAGAGATGTGAGGAGAAGAGAGCTTGAAGTGAGTTTAAAAGGTTTCATCGGTTGCCTCCTTTCTTTACATTATAATTGTCGCAGCCTATCAGCCAAACAAGTGATATTTCGGCTTTCGTCGGACCAAACCAATGTAGATGCTCGGTCTTCTGCCATACATAATGTTTGTCTTCAGGCACATATTGGAGCAGCTTACCTCCGAGATAACCGATACCGATTGTGAAGTCTATGTTCAGACGACGAGCTACCGGCAATGAGTATCCGTATTCCACTCCTGCCATAACATTACATCTGTCCCACAGATTATGGGAGGGTCGTCCCCCCATATAGCCTTTACCTCCAAATTCAAAATCGTAGGTCACAACCCCGGCATATACTCCGATATGATGGCCGGTAAGAGGTTTTTCATGAGCTTTTCTTCCGAGCCACCACCTAAGACCAAGGTCTCCACCGTATGCACGCCAATAACGGTGAAGACTATTTTTGTCCCACCACCCATACATCCAGTTTCCTATAATCGAGAGATTTTTACCTACATAGAATTCCGCTCCTATATTTGGTAGCAGAAGCGCATCATACAATAGATTGGTGCGCAAATCCATATAGAATGGTTTACAGCATTGTTTACATACTGCTATTTCGTCGGAAACCGTTGTGATTTCGTCAAGAACCGGGATAAGATTCAGGGTGGTTGGAAACTCGGGGACATTGATTCGCGGTATTGACGGAGTGGATGGATAGTACTCAAAGAGCAATGTTGAGGCTCTCAACGCCGGGAAAAGGTGAGTATACATATACTTATAGGGAATACCTTCACGTAGCTGTTGAAGACGAAGAAGATTATCGTTTTCGCTCTGATTCGGATGATTGGCAATTATTTCCTTTATAAGAGATAGGGTTTCATCACGGTAGGGAACAGCCGGGTCGTTTTCCACGAGTTTCTTAAGACCTTCCCAATCGCGTCCTAAAAAAGTGAAGGATGTGAGGGAATCCGGAATTTGAATATCCTTGGAAAGATAATCGAAGATATTGTCGGCACGTTTTTGCGACAGACTACGATTTATAGCCACCGATCCTTCGGGGGAGGCGGCACCTATGACACTTATATGGCGTAGTTGAGCCAGGGAGTCAGGATTATGCAGTTCCTCAGTGATTCGGCGTATTCTGCGCAGAGTTGAGTCATTGTCTTTAAAATCGGGGTAAATTGTGGATTTACCTTGTGGAAAGTCCAAGGTAAGTGTATCGTTATCTTTACCGGAAGCTTGTGAGAGGATTGAGGTAAAGCATATTATAGATAGCAAAAAGGAATGTCGAAGAATGTTTTTCATAGACCGCATCATATAGTTTATAGAATCGTGGATATCAAGTCCTCACAAATTAGGATATGCTTTGATAAGAACCTGCCTGCTGTGGAAAAAAGCACATCTTAACGAGGATTTGAAATATAAACAAACTAAATAACCTTTTTTCTTAATCTTAAAGTGTGAAAGTAATTTCAAGAGAAGAAATGGGGAAGGAATAGTGTAAACGATAGGTATAATTTTTCAAAAAATCAACCTTTAGGTTGATTTTTTGAAAAATTATACCTACATTTGCACTTTAAACCGTAGAAAGATGCTATACGACTTAATATATCCTATAAATGAAGGCAAGATACAGGAAGTGCCCTGTGTGATTGCTGCGGCGTATTTTGATCGGGAAGAGCTAATTGGTTTTGGGATTGACTCTAAATCATATGAGGTTAATGAGCCTTTTGTAGAAGATAATGAATTCGAGAAGGTATTCAAATTATGGGACTCACCTCTATATCTTAGGAAATTCTTTGCAGAACACATAAACTATTTCAAACAAGAATATTGGGATGATATTACTGAAGATGAATTTGTTGAGGATGTAACAAAATCCTTAAATAAAATTAGAGTAGAATTTATAAAGTTGTTTACTAATCATAAATTAAATACAGTAGTGGAACCCCTTGATTTGGACGAGGCTAAGTTAAGGCTGCACAAGAGTATTAGAGTTAAGATTAAGCAAGGCTGGATTCATGGAAGGTTCGCATTCCGATTTTATGCTATTGAAATCGAGGAGGGTAAATGTTATTTAATTACAGGGGCAACGATAAAAATTCATAAAGATATGTTTAAGGCTCCTAACACTAAGGTTGAAATGGCAAAATTAGAATATGCTCTTAAAGATTTATCTTCAAATGGTATAGATACAAAAGAGTTGTTCCTTAATTATTAATGCAAATTTAAAATGAAGCAAGATGGAAAATAACGCTAAGAAAAGACGAATTAGAAAGGTATCTTCTTGGATAACTGAGGCAGTTCAGGCAATTGATAATGAGGAGGAAATAATTGCTGGAAAGAAGATTGTGCTTAAAGTGCTCAGATACATGGAAGATAATCATATGAGCCAAAAGGAATTGGCTGATAAGCTGGA
>CAMWTL010000180.1 GCA_947177145.1 uncultured Porphyromonadaceae bacterium | reverse complement strand
TAGCCACAACGGAGACCTGTAAAACCTGCCGTCTTGGAATAACTCCTAACCTCTATCGCTACTTTCTCCGCTCCGGGAATCTCATATATCGACTTTACAGTGTTAGTATCTCTTACAAAAGACTCATAAGCCGAATCATATATTATAAGGCTTTCGTTTGCCAACGCATAGTCTACCCAAAGCTTAAGCTGCTCTTTCTTGATTGCCACTCCGGTAGGATTATTCGGAAAGCACAGATAGATTACATCTACCTTCTCCTCAGGCAATGAAGGGAGGAAATTATTTTCAGGGTCACATTCAAGATACACTAAGTTGCTCCAGTGGTTACCAATCAGTTCTCCGGCTCTACCGTCTATCACATTGTCGTCGACATATACCGGATAGGCAGGGTTCATAACAGCCACCTTACAGTTTCTTGAGAAAATATCTCCCAAATTACCAAGATCACTCTTGGCACCGTCGCTCACGAAAATATCATTTGCCTCGATATGGATACCCTTTTCCGCGTAGTCATAGCGGGCTATCGCATCCCGAAGGAAAGAGTAGCCCTGTTCGGGTCCATACCCGTGAAAACTCTCCGGACGGGCAAGCTCATCAGCAGCCTCGTGCAATACCTTTACCACACAGGGGAACAGCGGGCGTGTGACATCGCCGATGTCCATACGTATCACCTCCCTATCAGGATGGGAAGCCTTGAAATCTGCTACCCTCCTTCCTACCTCGGAGAAAAGATATGACACCGGGAGAAGGCGGAAATTATCGTTTACCTCAATCATTTTCTATCTACAATCTTTTTCTGACATTACTGTCAGTACACCTTAATAATAATATACACCGTCGGCAACCGTGACAGCGGGACCGGTCATATAGACATGGCCATTCTGCTCGTCATATTTTATTTGCAGTTCGCCGCCAAGTAGCTCCAAAGTCGCCTCCGACTCGGCAAGGCCTTTCTTATAGGCAGCCACCAATGAGGCACAAGCCCCGGTGCCACATGCCAAGGTCTCCCCCGAACCGCGCTCCCACACACGCATCTGCAATCTCTTCGGTGAAATCACCTTGACAAATTCGATGTTAGCTCGTTCGGGCCAAATGTCAGATGTCTCAAGCATCCTGCCATAATGATGAATGAGCCTGTCGGTGATTTCATCTGTGAATATCACACCGTGCGGATTACCCATATTCACGGCAGTTATTTCGAACACCCGGTCGTCGGCAATGACCCGTTCATCAATCATAACCGTATCCTTATCTCCGGCTACCGGTATCTCGCCGCGCAGCATATGTGCCACGCCCATATCCACCGTGACGCTCTCCACCTTGCCATCTTTGACGTGGAGATGGATTATCTTGATGCCACCGAGTGTTTCAAGGGAGAAGGTGGTTTTATCTGTAAAGCCTTTATCATAAAGATACTTGGCTACACATCGGGTGCCGTTGCCACACATCTGCGCCTCAGAGCCGTCGGCATTAAACATCCTCATACGAAAATCGGCGTTTGCGGAGGGTAAGATGGCTATCAACCCGTCGCCGCCAACGCCGAAATGTCTATCGCTGATCCTTCTCGCCAATTCCGGAAGGTCTATACTCTTTAAATCAACCGAGGTGGGTGATGCAAGGGCATCGATATACACATAATCGTTGCCGGCACCATGCATCTTTGTGAAATATAGTCTCCTACTGTCAGACATATATTTAATTCAATTTACCTGTATAAACTTTGGAATCTCCAAAAATAACTTGTGACAGTTTATTTTACGATTCCTTAAAACCTAATTTCTTTGCAAAGTTATTCAAAATTTGCAAATCTGACAAATTATTGAATAATTATTTTGCAAAATGCCTTTATAGAGTTTGTTGCTTTGGCAATCTGTGCAAATTCTCCTATATTAATAATTCTAAGATGAGGTCATCGGAAATCATTACACCGGCTTGTGTCAGGTAGAGATGATTGCCCTGTAAGGCTAAATTTCCGACTTTTATTTGCTTTTCAGCAGCTTTAAAAAGACGATTATAAGCTTTTTCACCGAATTGCATTTTAAATTTGTCTAAATCGAGTCCTTCAGCCATACGCATCGAAAGCATTACTTTCTCTTCAAGCAATTCCTGGTCAGTCAACTTCTCTTCTTCATAAAATGGCAGTCTGTCTAATACTTCTCCCTCTTCTTTAATTGCCTCAGTAGTTTCAGGTCGAGGATAGTCATTTGGAAGGAGAAGGTTGGAGCTATGACTCCCTGCTTGTTTATAGGATTGTTTTTTTTGTTGGAGGTCGAGGTTGAAGCGGGATAGGTAGGCACGGATGTTATGGGGGTTGGCTCTCCTTATATTATTGCCGTCGTAGGAGTGGGCAGCGACACCCAAACCTATATAGGGATTTCCGAGCCAATATCTTCTATTATGTATAGACTCGTAGCCGGGAAGCGCGTAATTTGAGATTTCGTAACGTCGATAGCCGTTATGTGCCAAAGTGTCTGTGAAGTAGTCCCACATGGCGAGACATTCCTCTTCATCAGGGAAAGAGAGACGACCTTGATCACGCAGGATAGTCATAGCTGTTCCCTCCTCAAACATCAGTGAATAGGCTGAGATATGCTGCGGACGTTCACTCAGCACTGTGTCAACGGTCTTGCGCCAACTGTCAACTGTCTGGTTGGGCAAACCGAAGATGAGGTCTATTGTCACATTGTCGAAGTATCTCTTCAACACTCTCAGGCTGCTGAGAGCTGTAGCGGAATCGTGTGTGCGTCCTATTGCTTTGAGTTCGGCATCGTTCAGGGTCTGGATGCCCATACTTACACGGTTGACTCCACATTCATGCCACGCCTTGCAGTTGTCTTCTGTCACATCCTCCGGGTTAATCTCAATGGTAAATTCTTCCCAAGAATCAGTTTTGCCAATAATACGTTTGATTTCAGCGACCATATTGCGCATCACCTCCACAGGCATCAGAGAGGGTGTGCCCCCTCCTATATATAATGTAACGGGGACGCTATGAAGCTCCTCCTTGCGTTCTTTGAGTTCGTTAACGATGGCAGTGGCATAGTGGTGCCAATCGGCTTCCCTTGCCCCGCCACTGAAAAAATCGCAGTAAAGACATTTTTTCCGGCAAAATGGGATATGGAGATATATCCCACACTTTTTCTTATTGATTTCTTGACAGTTATCTTCAAATTCACGCATCGTTATCCTGATTGTGACCATGCGAAATTAATAAAAATTTTGGAAATATGTTTTGTAACATATTATTTTTAAAACATCATATAAGAATTTTTTGCTAAATTGCGTCGCTTTTCAGCCAATGAGGCATTTGCCCTTGCAACTTTACAGTGCTGCGGGCAGATTTGAGCAACAATGACAACCCATAAAATCTTATACAGAATGAAGATTTATAAAACGGACGAAATCAAAAACATTGCCCTTCTCGGATCAAAGGGCTCGGGAAAAACCACACTTGCAGAGTCAATGCTCTTCGAGTGTGGAGTTATAAAACGCCGTGGAAACGTAGCCGCCGGCAATACAGTGTCTGACTACTTCCCCGTTGAAAAGGAATATGGATATTCCGTTTTCTCGACAGTATTCAATGCCGAATTCAACGGCAAGAAACTTAATGTGATAGATTGTCCGGGAGCTGATGACTTTGTAGGCAACTCTTATACGGCTCTCGGTGTGTGCGACACCGGTGTGATCGTCGTAAATACTAACTATGGTGTTGAAGTAGGTACTCAGAACATCTTCCGCACCACTGCCAAACTCAAGAAGCCCGTAGTATTCGCCCTCAATCAGATTGACGGAGAGAAAGCCGACTATGACAACGTGATCGAGCAGCTTCACGAGCATTTCGGCAACAAGGTGGTGCAGGTGCAGTATCCTATCGAATGTGGTCCCGGTTTCCACTCAATGATCGACGTTCTTCTTATGAAGAAATATGAGTGGGGTCCCGACGGCGGTGTGCCCAAAGTTTCCGAAATTCCTGCCGACCAGATGGAGAAAGCCGAGGAGCTTCACAATGCCCTCGTGGAGAAGGCTGCCGAGAACGACGAGAGCCTTATGGAAAAATATTTCGATGAGGGTCACCTCTCAGAAGATGAGATGCGCGAGGGTATCCGTAAGGGTATGATTCTCCGCGATCTCTTCCCCGTGTTCATCGTCAGCGCACAGAAAGATATGGCAGTGCGTCGTATGATGGAATTCCTCGGCAACGTTTGTCCTTTCGTATCTGATATGCCCGCTCCGGAGACTATCAACGGTGAGCCGGTTGCTCCCGATGCCAACGGTCCGCTCTCAGTGTTCTTCTTCAAGACATCCGTAGAGCCGCATATCGGTGAGGTCTCCTACTTCAAGGTAATGAGCGGCACACTGAAAGCCGGCGATGACCTCGACAACGTATCAAGAGGTGGCAAGGAGCGTCTTGCCCAGATATTCACCGTTTGCGGCCAGCTCCGTACTCCCATCGAGAAAATGGAAGCCGGTGATATAGGTGCAGCCGTGAAGCTGAAGGATGTACGCACAGGCAACACTCTCGACGCAAAAGGTTGCGAATATCAGTTTGACTTCATCAAATACCCCGCACCCAAATATATCCGCGCTATCCGTCCGCTCAACGAGTCTGACTCCGAGAAACTTATGGGTATCCTTACCCGTATGCACGCTGAAGACCCCACTTGGATTGTGGAGCAGAGCAAGGAACTCAAGCAGACATTGGTGAAGGGACAGGGTGAATTCCACCTCCGCACTTTGAAATGGCGTATCGAAAACAATGAGAAGCTCCCCATCGAATTTGTGGAGTGCAAGGTGCCCTATCGTGAGACTATCACTAAGGCTGCCCGTGCCGACTATCGTCATAAGAAACAGAGTGGTGGCTCAGGTCAGTTCGGTGAGGTACATCTTATCATCGAGCCTTACACTGAGGGTATGCCCGAACCGGATACATATAAATTCGGCAACCAGGAGTATAAACTCAATGTTCGCGATAAGCAGGAAATACCTCTCGACTGGGGTGGCAAACTCGTGGTCTACAACTGCATCGTCGGCGGTGCTATCGACGCCCGCTTTATCCCGGCTATCGTAAAGGGTCTTATGGACCGTATGGAGCAAGGACCTCTCACAGGTTCATACGCTCGTGACGTGCGCGTTATGATCTACGATGGCAAGATGCACCCGGTTGACTCCAATGAAATCTCCTTCCGTCTCGCCGGACGTAACGCATTCTCCGAGGCATTCCGCAATGCCAATCCGAAGATTCTCGAACCGGTCTATGACGTTGAGGTTCTTACTACCGGCGACACAATGGGTGATGTGATGAGCGATCTCACCAGCCGTCGCGGTATCATCATGGGCCAGGATTCTGAGAACGGCATCTACAAGCTCTCAGCTCGTGTGCCTTTGAAGGAAATGAGCTCTTACAGCACTACTCTCAGCTCCATCACCGGTGGACGCAGCAGTTTCTCAATGCAGTTCAACAACTACGAACTCGTGCCCGGCGACGTGCAGGAGAAACTTCTCAAAGAGTATGCAGCAACACAGCAGGAAGACTGATTACTGTGGCTTGACTTTATCTACCACAGCAACACAAATTCATATCATCAGCCTTTAGCGGGTCAGAAATGACCCAAAAGAATCAACCACTAACTTGAACCGAGAGCGCATCATAATATCCTTATGATGCGCTCTCTTCATTTATTCATTACT
>CAMWTL010000179.1 GCA_947177145.1 uncultured Porphyromonadaceae bacterium | reverse complement strand
TTGCTTATTTAAGCCTTATTTGGTAATTTTGCACCTTGAAATCCTTATTAAGATTCCCTGCTCTCCTCTATCTAACCTTTTCAGCAATGAACGAAAACCCTGACATCACGCTTCACGACGAATTTGACCGTCTTCATCTGTGGCATCCTTACACCTCTACCCACAATCCGCTTCCTACGTATACCGTAGACCACGCGGAGGGTGCGGAGATTATCCTTGCTGACGGCACAAGATTAATCGACGGCATGTCATCATGGTGGTGTGTAATCCACGGCTATAATCATCCTGTTCTGAATAATGCACTTAAACACCAGATTGACAAGATGAGCCATGTGATGTTTGGCGGACTCACCCATCAACCGGCAATAGAACTTGGAAAACTCCTGCTCTCCATCCTACCACCATCTATGAATCATATCTTCTATGCCGACTCCGGCTCTGTAGCAACGGAAGTGGCTATGAAGATGGCTGTGCAGGCACAGGATAATCCTGAAAGAACAAACTTCGCTACAATCCGCAGCGGTTATCACGGCGACACATGGAATGCAATGTCTGTGTGTGACCCTGTCACAGGTATGCACGGGGCATTCGGGCCGGCACTTCCTGTAAGATATTTTGCCGATGCTCCGGCTTGTCGCTTCGGCGAAGAATGGGATCCGTCTGATTTCGTGCCGATGCAGAAGATTCTTGATGAGCACGGAGACAAGTTGGCAGCCGTAATACTTGAGCCGGTGGTGCAGGGAGCCGGTGGTATGCGCTTTTACCATCCCCAATATCTGAGAGAGCTGCGCAGGGCTTGCGATGAAAAGGGTGTGCTGCTTATATTCGATGAGATTGCCACCGGTTTCGGACGTACCGGAAAACTGTTCGCCTGGGAACACGCAGGAGTTGAACCCGACATAATGCTTATCGGCAAGGCTCTTACCGGAGGATATATGACATTTTCAGCTGTGGCAGCCTCAGCCAAGGTGGCAGATATGATTTCTTCCGGGCAAGCAGGCGTAATGATGCACGGTCCGACGTTTATGGGTAATCCTTTGGCGTGTGCCGTGGCTCTTGCGTCTGTGCAACTTCTCCTCGATTCCCCTTGGCAGGAAAGAATAAAAAGGATTGAAGCCATTATGAAGGATAAACTCGCCCCTGCCCGTGAGCTGCCAAACGTAAGGGATGTGCGCGTACTTGGAGGTATCGGTGTGATTGAAGTAGATCAATATGTCGATTGCGGAGAGTTTCAGAAAAGATGTGTGAAGGAGGGTGTATGGATTCGTCCCTTCGGCCACAATTGCTATATTATGCCCCCTTATCTCGCCGTAAGCGATGAGCAGGTGGAACAACTGTGTGACGCTCTGGTGAAATTAGTTAAGGAAATGCCATGTCCGGAATAAGTGACATATTGACTGAATTGAAGGCTGAGCATCGGCTACGTTCCATTCCCGGACAGCCGTCGGAGGGATTTCTCGATCTTTCCTCCAACGACTACTTAGGGCTTGCTCAACGCCACGCCGAATTCAGAGAGGAGTTTACCGAGCGTTTCTCGGATGCTCCCTATTCCTCGTCGGCATCACGGTTACTCTCCATGCAGCAGAAGTATCATCTTATGCTTGAGGCTTTTCTTGCCGAGTTATATGGCAAGGAAACCCTGCTTTTCAATTCAGGCTATCACGCCAATGTAGGGTGCATCGGTGCCTTGACACTGCCTTCAACCCTGTTTGTATGCGACAAACTTATTCACGCCTCCATCGTTGACGGACTTAGGATAAACGGAGCCGAGTTCAAACGCTTTCCTCACAATGACATTGCGAAACTAAAGAGAATACTCGAAAAGGAAGCCTCACGTTATGATCATCTAATAGTGGTTGTGGAATCCATCTACAGCATGGACGGTGACGAAGCGCCACTTTCCGAACTTGTGGCTCTCAAACAACAATATCCATCCATATTGCTTTATGTAGACGAAGCCCATGCTTTCGGAGTAAGAGGGAAACGTGGCTTAGGGCTATGTGAGGAGTATGACCTTATCAAACACGCTGACATACTTATCGGCACTTTCGGAAAAGCTGCAGCTTCAATCGGAGCCTTTGCAGTGGTGACAGAGGAGATGAAAAGTTTCCTTATCAACACTGCCCGACCCTTTATATTCTCTACTGCGTTGCCTCCTGTAAATGTGGCTTGGAGCTTGCTTATGACAGAGAAAATAATCGGGATGGAGAATGAGCGCCGACACTTGGCAGAGATCTCTCACTATTTTTCGGAAAGGATAAGCGAAATAAGCAGTCAACCCACAGGTTCAGATTCGCAGATAATACCTTACCTCACGGGCAGTGCCCAACGTGCGCTTGACATAGCCGACAAACTACGCCAAGCCGGATATTTGGCACTGCCGATACGTCGCCCCACCGTGCCACCGGGCGGAGAACGCATACGATTCTCTCTAAGTGCGGCTATGACCCGGCAAGAGCTATGTGATGTGGCAGACATTCTTCAAAAAATCAATTAACAAATAATCGGCGATGAAATCTGAATTTCTACATAAGGAAAATACCGGACGGTTGATCATCATCTTTGCAGGATGGTCCACCGCTCCCGATTTCTATCGCCATATATCCCTACCCGGTTGGGATCTC
The DNA here is from genome assembly GCA_947177145.1 of uncultured Porphyromonadaceae bacterium. Taxonomy (GTDB): domain Bacteria; phylum Bacteroidota; class Bacteroidia; order Bacteroidales; family Muribaculaceae; genus Lepagella. The sequence continues at coordinate 3,077 of CAMWTL010000179.1, read as the reverse complement.
CTTGTAGTGCATGACTATTCCGACTTAGATTTTGATAAGTCGGTTATGGATGGCTACCACACCGTGGCACTCTTCGCCTGGTCGCTTGGAGTGTTTGCAGCCTCTATGGTTATCCCTGCCGACAAGCTTGCTTTAGCAGTGGCAATCAACGGCACAGAATCGCCGGTTGACGATGAATTTGGCATTCCGGTCAATATCTTCAACGGCACTGCCCAAACCCTTAATGCACGAAACTTAGCTAAGTTCCGTCGCAGAATGTTTGGCACCTCTTCTGCTGACCGTGCTTTAGCTCTTGCTGGTGCCCCTATGGCTCTTGTTAGAACCTCTATGGCTCTTGCTGAGGCGAAAGACGATATTGACCATCTCAGAAGCCAACTGGAATTTATTGCCCACATTGCCAAAAGAAATTCTAAGGATTACGATATAAATTCATCACGGCATTCAGCTAAAAGCTCTCCTAATGGTAATATTAACTGGAACCGTGTCTATATTTCAGAGAAGGATCAGATATTCCCACCAAAATCACAGAGAAAGGCTTGGGAGAGACATCCCTCTAATCCTGAAATTGTGGCACTAAATGAACCTCATTATGTGGATTTGAACCGTATAATCAAATCGGCTCTCCCTGCTAAGGAAAGTGTTGGCAAACTCTTTCATAAGGCATTGTCTACCTACGACAATCAAGCCATTGCCCAAAGAACCATTGCCGAACATCTCACCGACTTTCCGGGTGGTGTGCCACTGTCGCCAAAGAAGGTGCTTGAGATTGGTCCCGGAAGCGGCGTATTCACAAAACTGTTTGCCAAGCGTTTCCATCCTGAACGTATGGATTTTGTGGAGCTGTATCCACTCCCCGCTTTTGACATCGCTGCCGAAGAGAATTATTTCGTGGCAGATGCGGAAGACTGGGTAGCGCAGGAAGCATTGGCAAATCCCGGAGCCTATGATGCTATCGTTTCCGCATCAGCCCTGCAATGGTTTGCCAACCCTGACAGCTTCTTCCGGAACGTAGCTAAACTTTTGTGTCCTGGCGGCTTCATACTCTGTTCCACATTCGTGCCGGGCAATCTGAAAGAGATGGAATCGGTCAATCCCTATGGCCTCATCTATCGCCCTATTGACGAAATGGAACGTATCGTAAGAAAATACTTTATGTTTTCAAAACTTGAAGAGGAAGAACTGATTGTAGGTTTCGATTCACCGCAGCAGACCCTACGTCACCTCAAAGAGACAGGCGTTGGAGGAGGTATAAGCACAGGTCGCACTCCGCGCCAACTTTTAAGCTCTACGCCCCTCGCTCTCACTTACCGCCCCCTCTACATATATGCCGTGACCTCTCCCCTCCCCAAAGATAACCCTTCCCAAAATAACCTCTCCACTCAAAAGCTACCCTCCCCTCCTCAACCCAAACTTTAAACTATAAACTTTAAACCCAAATCACCATAAAAAAACCTAAACCATAAACTAACAACATGATTACCACTCTGCTTATCATCTTCATCGTTGGCTACATCCTGATAGCCTCCGAACATGTGCTTCATGTGAACAAAGCCACATTCGCACTCATCATGTGTGGTCTGCTTTGGGCAGTCTATTCCCTTTGCAGCCACGACCCCAACATCTCAGGAGAGATGGTCGAGGCACTTGGCGACACCTGTGAGATTGTCGTGTTCCTGATCGGAGCAATGACCATCGTAGAACTCATAGACCGCTACGGAGGCTTCCACATCCTCGTCAGCAAGATCCACGCTTCCAACAAGCGCAAACTGATGTGGATTCTCGCATTGGTAGCTTTCGTCTTGTCGGCTGTGCTCGACAACATGACCACAACCATCATCATGGTTATGATGCTTCGCCGTATGCTTGCCGACCAGAAGGAACGCTGGACTTTCGCCTGCATCATCGTCCTCGCAGCCAATGCCGGCGGTGCTTGGTCACCTATCGGTGACATCACCACTATTATGCTTTGGATGAAGAACTACGTGTCATCAGTTGACCTTATCGTTAACCTTCTTCTCCCCTCGCTCATCTCGGTTGTCGTACCTGTGTTTATCGCCAGCCATATGATTCCGGCTGCTCCGATGGAGGCCCTCAATGAACAAGACGAGCGCGTAGGCTATCGTATGTCAGACCACCACAAGGGGCTTTCAATCCTCATTCTTTGCTGTGGTGTAGCAGGTCTCCTCTTCGTACCCGTATTCAAAGCCACTACTCACCTTGCCCCCTATATGGGTATCCTCCTCTCACTCGGTATCCTATGGCTTCTGACCGAGCTGCTCGTGCGCCATTATCATCTTGACGGTAAGATTGAAGGACGTGTGTCACAGGTCATCACTAAGATTGACATGTCTACCATACTCTTCTTCTTAGGTATCCTTATGGCAGTGGCAGCCCTCAGCCAAGCCGGAATACTTGGTGAACTCGCAGCGTGGCTGAATGTAACCTTCCACGATGTCTACATCATCAACGGCATTATCGGCGTACTTTCCTCCATTGTTGACAACGTGCCCCTTGTGGCAGCATGTATGGAGATGTATCCTGTGGCAAGCGAAGCTATGGTGGCAGCTTCAAGTGATCCCTCCTACACCACATTCTTCATGCAGGACGGTCTCTTCTGGCACCTTCTCACCTTCTGTGCCGGTGTCGGTGGCAGTATGCTCATCATCGGTTCAGCAGCGGGTGTTGTAGCAATGGGCATTGAAAAAATACCCTTCATGTGGTATCTCCGTCGCATCACATGGCTCGCCCTCATCGGCTACCTCTCCGGCATCGCCGTGATCTGGCTCGAAACCCTCTTTCTCTCCATCTAATCCCATCCAACAATCCATCAATGATGGCGGTGTGTCATAATTGACGCACCGCCTTTTCAGTATTTTTTGTAGAGGCCTACCTTTGTATATGGTGTGTGATTAATCGGTAATTACGCTCCTTATGTGCCAAAGTATGCCTATCACTCTTAAAAAGAAGTATTATTGCGGTGAAATGAGCCAATTCTCGATGCAACGGGTTTTAGAAGAGAATTCAACCCCAATCATAAAAATCTTACGTGAATCCACATTATATTTACGAGCATAATG
>CAMWTL010000178.1 GCA_947177145.1 uncultured Porphyromonadaceae bacterium | reverse complement strand
CTGCAGATGTTTATAAGCTACATATTACATAGTGGGATATATTCCAAATTTTTGAAAATGTTTTATAGCATATTTTTTTAGGATAAGACCCATGTCTGAGCATGTGGATAGGTTAAATTTGTAAAGAATGTAGTTTGAGGGGGGATGTGGTTTAAGGTGGGATTTAGGTGGAGGTGGAATTTAGTTTGAGGCGGGATTGAGGCAGTGAGGGGATTGAGGCGGAGATAGGAGAAAAAAGAACGACCTTTGGGATAAGGCCGTTCTTTTTACGAGATGATGTCAATATGTAGGGACATCAATATGTGGGTAGGGGTTAAACTGGCTACCGATTGGGTAGAAGTTAAAGTAGCTACCGATTCGGTAGAGAGAATTAGTATTCTTTCCAGGGGGTGATGCCGATCTGTTCGATGGGCTTGTTGGTGAAGGCTTTCACGTAGGCTACGGCGAGACGGGCGTTGGTGAGCAAGGGGATATTGTGGTCGATTGCCCAGCGACGGATACGGTAGCCGTTGGTAAGCTCACGCTTGGTGTGGTTCTTCGGGATATTGATCACGAGGTCTACCTTGTGGCTTGCGATGAGATCAAGCACATTCTCACCCTCCTCGTCGGGCCAGCTCACTGCCTCTGCCTCGATACCGTTGTTGTTGAGGAACTGGGCAGTTCCGGCAGTAGCGTAGATCTTGTATCCTGCCTCGAAGAGGAGACGGCAAGCCTCAAGCATATCCACCTTACCGCGCACGTCGCCTGAACTTACAAGCACACCTTTCTTCGGTACGTGGTGGCCTACGGAGATCATAGCATTGAGAAGTGCCTCGTCGAAGTCCTTGCCAAGACATCCTACCTCACCGGTAGATGACATATCCACACCCAAAACGGGGTCAGCCTTGTGCAGACGTGCGAATGAGAACTGTGATGCCTTCACACCGATATAGTCGATGTCGAATGTAGAGGAATCAACTTTCTCAACTTTCTCGCCGAGCATGATGCGTGTGGCGGTGTTGATGAAGTTCTTCTTGAGTACCTTGCTGACGAAGGGGAATGAACGTGAAGCACGGAGGTTACACTCGATTACCTTCACGTAGTTGTCTTTTGCAAGGAACTGGATGTTGAAGGGACCGGAGATGTTAAGCTCCTTGGCAATCTGTGCGCTGATGCGCTTGATGCGACGAGCCGTAGCCATATATATCTTCTGGGCAGGGAATACGAGAGTGGCGTCGCCTGAGTGGACACCAGCAAACTCCACATGCTCTGAGATGGCATATTCCACGATCTCACCGTTACGTGCCACTGCATCAAACTCAATCTCCTTGGCGTTCTGCAAGAACTCAGACACTACCACGGGATATTCCTTAGACACCTTGGCTGCCTCGTTGAGGAAGCGGTGGAGCTGGTCATAGTTGTAGCATACGTTCATAGCCGCGCCTGAAAGGACGTAACTCGGACGCACGAGCACGGGGAAGCCAACCTCATTGATAAAGCCGTCAATCTCCTCTGTAGTGGTCATCTCCTTCCAGCGGGGCTGGTCGATGCCGAGCTGGTCAAGCATAGCCGAGAACTTATGGCGGTTCTCCGCACGGTCAATGGATATAGGAGAGGTACCGAGCACAGGCACATGCTGGCGATAGAGCTTCATCGCAAGGTTGTTGGGTATCTGTCCGCCTACGCTGACAATCACGCCACGGGGAGTCTCAAGGTCGAGGATGTCCATTACGCGCTCGAAGCTAAGCTCGTCGAAGTAGAGACGGTCACACATATCATAGTCGGTAGAGACTGTCTCAGGGTTATAGTTGATCATAATCGACTTATAACCTGACTGACGGCAGGTGTTGGCTGCGTTTACAGAACACCAGTCGAACTCCACAGAGCTACCGATGCGGTATGCACCTGAGCCGAGCACGACGATATTGTTGCCGGCGTTCATATCATAGCGGATGGCATTCTCGTCGGCACCGTAAGTTACGTAGAGGTAGTTGGTGAGTTCGGGATATTCAGAAGCCACGGTGTTGATACGGCGTACGTGGGGAAGTACGTCGAGATTCTTACGATGGTCGCGCACGCGAAGCATAGCGCTTTCCATATTGCCTTTGGGATTCTCCACGAAACGGGCAATCTGGAAGTCGGAGAAGCCGAGACGCTTAGCCTCCTTCATCACATCCTTGGGAAGATCCTCAATCTTGTTGTAGCTTTCAAGCACACCCTTATAGCGGACGATGTTAGCAAGACGCTCGATAAACCATTTGTCGATCTTGGTAAGCTCCTCGATACGCTCCACGGTGTAGCCCTCTTCGAGAGCCTGGGCTATGGCGAAGATGCGGAGGTCGGTGGGGTGGGAGAGCACCTTGTCGAGGTCGTCGAAGCGGATGTCGTTGTTGCCGACAAAGCCGTGCATGCCCTGACCAATCATACGCAGACCCTTCTGCATAATCTCCTCGAATGACTTGCCGATAGACATAATCTCGCCCACCGACTTCATGGAGCTGCCGATTTCGCGGTCAACACCTACGAACTTAGAGAGGTCCCAACGCGGGATCTTTACGATCATATAATCTACGGAGGGAGCCACGTAAGCTGAGTTGGGAGTGCCCATCTCGCCTATCTGGTCGAGAGTGTAGCCGAGCGCGAGCTTGGCAGCCACGAAAGCGAGGGGATAGCCGGAAGCTTTTGAGGCGAGAGCTGATGAGCGGCTGAGACGTGCGTTGATCTCAATGATACGGTAGTCGTTTGTCTCGGCGTTGAAAGCGTATTGGATATTGCACTCACCCACGATACCGATGTGGCGCACAACCTTTGTAGCAATCTCCTCAAGCATCTTGATCTGCTCGGGAGAGAGCGATACGATAGGAGCCACAACGATAGATTCACCGGTATGGATGCCGAGCGGGTCGAAATTCTCCATAGGTACCACGGTGAAGCAATGGTCATTGGCATCACGTATCACCTCAAATTCAATCTCTTTCCAGCCTTTAAGGCTCTCCTCCACAAGAATCTGCTTGGAATAGGCGAGGGCGCTTTCGCAGTGGCGACGGAATTCCTCATCATTATAGCAGATGCCGGAGCCGAGACCGCCGAGAGCGTAGCCTGAACGCACCATCACGGGGAAGCCGATGCGGTGAGCCACCTCTACAGCATCTTCAAGCGACTCCACAGCTTGCGAAACCGGGGTCTTGATGTCGATTTCGTTAAGCTTCTTTACGAAAAGGTCTCGGTCTTCAGTGATCATGATAGCTTCCACTGAAGTGCCGAGAACCTTTACTCCGTATTTATCGAGAGTCCCGTTGAGATACATTTCGGTGCCACAGTTAAGGGCTGTCTGTCCACCGAAAGCGAGGAGAATGCCGTCGGGACGTTCCTTTTTGATCACCTCCTCCACGAAATAGGGAGTGATAGGCAGGAAATAGACCTGATCGGCAACACCGTCGGAAGTCTGGATAGTAGCGATGTTGGGATTGATGAGAACTGACTGAATACCCTCTTCGCGCAGAGCCTTGAGAGCCTGTGAGCCGGAGTAGTCAAACTCGCCCGCCTGCCCGATCTTGAGGGCACCGGAACCGAGTAGCAAAACCTTCTTCATAATGTTTTTATTCGGTTGAAATGTAATTTGGGTGCAAAATTACAAGAAATCTCTGTTTCTGGCAAATTTTTGACAGAATTAAAGTAAAAGGAAGCATAAATGGGCTAAAAATAATTTGTGGCCGACTCGTCTCACGACGTGCTGGCCACTTGCGCTTTAATAATTGATTTTATCAGTTCCCTAATTTTTAATTTACACCTAATTATCCATTTTTTTTTAGTTCGTCGTTGTATTTGTGTTGGAGTCAGTACTCTACAAAGCGGTTTAAGATAACTGTTGATGAGGTTACTGCTTCAAGCAAGAGTCGAGGTAAAGAGTAGAAGCCACTGAATCCACCAGAGGAGAGATAGTGGGTTCGTGATTTCGACTACAAAATTATAAAGGCTTATAAACATCTCCAAATTTTTCTACAAAAAAGTTTAAAGAAAAATTTATGCAAACGTTTGCAATTTATGCAAACGTTTTAAAATATCCATACTGTGAGGTTTTTCTCGATAAAAAGAGGCTTCGCGGCGAGGAAAACGGATAAAATTTCAGCGAAAAAGGGAAAAATGACAAAAAAACTTTAAAATAATTTGGTGGATGTAATAACAATATTTAACTTTGCACCCAATCATATGCGCTATTTTGCCTGTTGGCTATTGTATCGCAGGCAATTTGTTTCTATCTTCTTTATTAAATTTTAGAATCAATGACACAGTTTCCCCCCAACGCTCCCTTAAAGAGAGCCACCATAAAAGACATTGCTCAGGATCTCCAGCTGTCACCCTCCACAGTGTCAAGGGCACTGGCAGGAGATGTCAGTCTGAGGCCTGAAACGAAAGAACGAATCTTTGCCGCCGCCGACAGGTTGGGCTACCGGCGCAACCGTCTTGCCGTGTCGCTGAAAAAGGGGCGCACCAATATCATCGGGGTGATAATAAGCGGTCTCGACAATCCCTATACACTTGCTTTCCTTGACGGGCTTGAAGATGTGTTTCATTCCCAAGGGGTGAATCTGATGGTGGGTAATTCACGCCGCGATCCGGAACGTGAGCGCACCAACCTGCGCATGATGGAGGGCGCAGTGATCGACGGCCTCATAATCTCTCCCTCCGACGTGAAGGAGAACGAGGTGGAAATGCTTCATATGAAGAAGGTGGGAATCCCTATCGTATTTGTGAATACAGTCTTGCCCGGCATTATTGCCTCGTCGGCTGTGATGGTGTCGATGCCTACAGTAGAGAGATATAAGGAGCTTGGAGCGATGGCTGCACAGCTTATGATGCGCAAGCTTGCCCATCCCGATCTTCCCTCGGAGCATGTCACAATCTGATTCTGCCGTTATTCAGATTTATGGCAGTGCATAAATATACGTATTCTTATCGGTAAGTTTGGTGGGTCAGGAATATTCTTTGTAAATTTATGCGTTTGGGCAGAGCTGAAATTTTGGAGTTGGAAATATTTTTTGTAAATTTGGCGCATAATATAGAAATATCTTGAAATTTTTGCTCAAATGAAAGTTATGAAGTTCGGTGGGACTTCGGTCGGCACGGTCGCGAGTCTCTCCAACGTGAAAAAAATAGTGGAGGAGACTCCGGGTCGTAAGGTGGTGGTTGTGTCGGCTCTTGGCGGCATAACCGATTTGCTTATATCCACAGCCCGTCTTGCCGTGGCAGATGATATACGTTATCTTGATTCTTATGCGCGTATAGTGGAGCGACACCTGACAGTGATAAACGGTGTTGTGCCTGCCACACGCCGTGACGCCACAGAGGCGATGGCACGTATGATGCTTGATGAGTTGGCTAATATATATAAAGGTGTGATGCTCCTTCACGACCTTTCTCCACGTGCTTTAGACATCATTGTGAGCTACGGCGAACGTCTTTCGAGTGTGATTGTGGCAAATGCCATCAAGGGCGCCACACATTTTGACTCCAGGACTTTTATCCGCACTAAAAAAGATGCCCACGGCCATGATACTCTTGACTCGGAGCTTACTTACCGTCTGATCAACGAGACCGTTATGGCTTATGACTGGGAGACTGCGGTGATGGGGGGCTTCATATCGTCAGACAGAAACGGTGAGGTAACAAATCTCGGACGTGGTGGCAGCGACTATACCGCCGCAATCATGGCAGCGGCATTGGATGCCGAGATTCTTGAGATATGGACTGATGTCGATGGCTTTATGACAGCCGATCCGAG
>CAMWTL010000177.1 GCA_947177145.1 uncultured Porphyromonadaceae bacterium | reverse complement strand
GTGCCTTGGAGCCCTGTATTCGGGAGAGGAACAGACCTATTGACAGAATCATAAAGAAGAGACCCGTACCATCCGTTATACCTAATATCTCCTTACCGTAGATGGCGACATAGTTCGACATAATGCCCCAGCAGAGACCGAAACATATTATATTGACTGCCAAGAGCCAACCACGGGTAAGGAAGAAACGGTCGAAACTTATGGGCTGCTTCTCGCGCTTTGCCTCACGTTTCTTGGTTTTGATGGTAGTGACAGTGACGAAACCGATAAGTGCAGTCACCAAGGCTATCCAGAAGAGAAGGGTGAAATTATCGGTAGATTGGTATATCCAAATGCCTACGGAGGGTGCAAAAGCCATGGCAAGGTTGTTGCTGAGTCCATAAAAGCCGATTCCCTCATTGCGACGTGTAGAAGGGAGTGAGTCAATGGCTACTGTGGAATTGGCAACTGTGACGGCGCCGAAAGGAAGGCCATGGAGCGTGCGGACTATAGCGAACATCAGCAACGTACCCGCTCCTATATAACCGGTAAAAAGTATAAAGAAACAGAAGAAACATAACGCAAGCACCTTCTTACGATCAAACGTATCGACAATGAAGCCGCTGAACGGACGTACTATAAGAGCAGCCACAACATAACCTGACAATACAAGACCCATAATGTCCTTATCAGCTTTAAACTGTGCGTCAAGGTATATGGGCAACAACGGTGTAAGGATATAGAAAGAGAAGAAGAGCATAAAATTGCCCACCATTGCCTTACAGTAGTTAAGGTTCCAAAGCCGTTCTTTAGTGATTTTATCTTCTGTCTTATTCATGGAATCTAAGTTTAGTCCATAAAAAAACGCTCAGGCAATACAATCAGTTCAATACTTCACGGCAATCGACCACGCTATGGGCAGGATTACATATGCAGCTCCTTCTTATGGCCTAATGTACGGGTATAGCTGAAGATACTGGCGCAGGCTGCGAAACAGATGCTGATGTAGAGACATATCCTTACGGCATTTGTCTCAATAGTCACTAAAGCGAACACGGTGCTGACAAGTGTTGCGCCGAGAGTCTGACCGACAAGGCGTGCCGTGCTCTGCATACCGCCGGCGCCACCTGTGCGATGCACAGGAGTTGCCATTACCATAACAATGTTGTTAGGGGTCTGGAACATTCCGAACCCGACACCGCATATTGCCATCCTCCACGCTATGTTCCACTCGGCAGGGGAATTACCGGGGAAGAGCAACAACACCACGCCTAAGATAAATACACCCATACCAACTGCCGCCGTGGCACCGGGATTGTGACGCTCTACATATCTGGCTGCTATCGGCGACACTATCATCGTTGCCAAAGGCCACGGGGTCATCAGCAAGCCGGTGGTGATGGCAGAAAAATGATAACTGTTGAGATACATAAAGGGCAACGCAATCATCGTCACTGTCTGGGCTATGAAAGAGCATACGGAGGTAAGTATACTCATGGCATACATAGAATTTGTGAAGAGGTCGACCGGAAGCAAGGGCTGAGAATGGCCGAACTGGCGACGGAGATAGAATATACCCACAACTATACCGATGAGCAGCATAATGCCGCTTACGTTAAGATCGCCCTTACGTGCGAAATTACCCAAGGCATAGAATATGAATCCGAATACAATCATATTCTCCACAGCACTGATCCAGTCGAAGCGCGGTTTATGTTCAACCTTGGGATTCTGCGGAAGCAGACGCCAGCCTATAAAGAAAGCTATCACGCCGAGAGGTAGATTTATCAGGAAGAGCCAATGCCAGGAGGCAACGGAGAGTATGGCACCGGCAATGGTAGGACCGGCAGCCGTGGCGATGGCAATACACATAGCATTGAGAGCCATTCCCCTGCCAAGTATCTCACGTGGGTAAATCAGTCTCACAAGTGCGATGTTGACACCCATGACACAGGCAGCCCCGATACCTTGGATTGCACGTGACACCACTACCATTGTGAAGTTTTGTGAAGCGGCACACAGTCCTGATGACAAGGTGAAGATCACTACTCCGGTGAGGAACGTACGTTTGTAGCTATGGAGGTCGCCGATTGAGCTGACCGGAAGCAGGAGCATCGTTATGACAAGCTGATAGATGGTGACCATCCATACTGAGGTGGAGTTGCTGATGTGGAACTGTTCTGCCAAGACGGGAAGGGCGACGTTGACCAACGTCACATCTAACACTGTCATCACGAGCACTATCTGGAGCGCCATCACAGCTATATATTTCCGATATGAGAATCCGATGCCTGCCATAGTCTTAATTCTTTTTCAGTCATAGCTTTTACGAAGCTATGACTATATATAATAAATAAGGAGAGGAAATAAATTATAGGGAGACGGACTCATCTCCCTATAATTTAAAATGCCAATCTGCCGATTTTGTTTTGCTGAATTGCTTCGATTTTGTTTCGTTAAGTAACGTTGATTTTGTTTCGTTAAATTGAGAAAGGAAAGCTGAGGTTATATCTTTGACAGCTCTTCAATAAGAGCGGGACGACGCGGACGACGAGCCTTCTGCTCCTCAATAATAGTTTCAGCTTCCTCTTTGCCGCCGTAACTAATGAGTTGCCGAAGCAGTTCAACTCCCTGACGATAGGCATCGCGACTGTTTGCTCTCTGAAAATATGCTCTCACATCTTTTTCATAAAGCCTTATAAATTCTTCCGTATCAAGTTGCTTCACCTCTTGGGGCGCGGCATCAAGATTGTAGGTGGTAGCGTTCTTGCGAAGCCAGTTCATATACTTATCCCACATTTTCTCTTGAGTGTAGATAAATAATATCCGTCTAATCTCCCTTTTATCTTCAGACTCCTTTAATAACGTATTTACCCAATCATTCCATTTCTCTTCCGGGACAAGGGACTTCATCAGTCTATACATATTCTCCATAGAGTACTCTCCCCTTCCCCAACCATTCCTTTCTAAAAAGAAATGCCGGGCAAGACGCAGAGTGTTTTCTGTATCGTTCAATTGACGATAAACCTCCATCTCCCATACGTGCCAGTCGAAAACCAGACCTGCCCATTGCGCATCGTGAATCAGTCCATCCTGTGCAAGCCGGAGTACCTCAGCGTAATTCTCCTCATCCCAAGCTCTCTGGATAAGTTCTTTGCGGAAATCCGGGTTATCGACATTAGCGTACATAAATTCCAACTGTTCTTCCGGAGTGCCACATTTTGCCATAATTTTTAATCTGTAAGATTGCGCAGTCTTGGCACGGTAGTTTGAACTCCAGTCATCATCCTTAGGTTTAATCGCATCAAGAGCCTTAATCACCCGGTTCTGCTGCTCAGGGGTATCAGCAAGATCGATTGCAATTTCCATCCAATCCCACCACCAATCCCAGCCTTTAAGTTCTCCGGCTTCAAACCGAGACATGGCGATTGAGAAAATCTCTTGACTTATGTTTTCCGGAAGTTCTGAGTCTGCCAAGTCGTGCCACAATTCGAAACAATGTGCTACAATTGCCCCAAGCTCACCGGCGCTGTCATCACCACTATTCAGAATGTCATCTCCTGAAGCGGCAATTCCTGAGAGAATAGCAATGGCCACTTCCCATTGCTTGTTTTGAATTGCCTCTTCAGCTTCCTCAAGGATTCTCGAAACTTCTCTATTGAAATCGAAGGTGTCTCGGTATTCTATATAGCCGTGTCGTCCACCGTATTTATTGATGAGCTTATTTATTCTTGCTGAATAGTTTTCAGCAAGGGGTATAAATACGGTTCCGGCTCCAAGAGCAAGGAATCTATCTCGGAATTGGGAATCGTTTTTACACTCTTTCCTTATAAAATTATCGAGATCTTCTTTGTCGAGTTTCGACAACAGCAGATCAACCGCCTTAATTGATTTTTGACTCATATATCTTGATTTATGTATTATACCATTTATATTTGTACCAATTCACACTTATAGGTAAATGATTACCAAGGTTTTATCCTTTGAGTGACGAGGTTTAGCAATGACTATATTATTATCATCGGCACCTAACCCAAATGAATAACGCGCAAATAACGCGCAAATAACGCGCAAATAACGCGCAAATAACGCGCAAATAACCTACAATTCCAACTCAGACTTTCCTTTCGGTGTGATTATCCATTGTTTGCCATTATCTGTTTTAGCAAGCATATCATCTGACTGCATATTCCTTAGCATATGGGAAACATAATCTAATTTCTGAGTCTTTGTAAGACTAACTGGTAAACTTTGTTCCAATACGTCAAGAGCATCCGCACGCTTAAAACCTATTTCTCCTGCATTTAAAGCTAACTGTAACACCAACTTAACAAGCGCTTTCTTATTAAGACCTGTTTCTTTGGTATACTGACCGACTTGCTGAACATTACGAGCAACCGATAAAGCTATGTTATATCTCGGTGCCCTGCCTTCAATCAGATTCTTATCCTTCAGATGTTTTGCAGCCTCTTTCGTAATGGGTTTATGGGTTCTAACCGCATCAAGCCATAGACATTCCATCAAACTTAGTGTATTATCACTTTTCAAGAGGTCTGTATAGGCATCATCAGATGCGATGCCATAAATCGTTACACTTACCGTCTGCGCTTTCTCATCTATTTCATATTCAGGCATCGGGAAGAAACGCCGTCGCTGCTCCTTGAATAGTTTCGGGATACCTCGTCCTACAGTATCAATCATATTAAAATGTACCATTCCATGAGTTAAGCAAGTATTCCTATATTCTTTCTGAGGACCTTTCTCCTTCAATACCCGTTCCACAGTTTTAGGGATAAAAGATCCACGATTACTATAATAGAGAAATTCATCATTCTCCACCACTGTGATTCTTCCTTTCAGAGTATAATCTTGATGTGCAATACAGTTATGAAGAGCTTCACGAATTGAATAATCTTCATATTGCTTCATGGTATCGGGAAATAAAGTGCCACCCGGCAATTCTCTCATTGTCCTATTTCTAATCCTTGAGAAAATTTTATCTACCGTTAATAGGTAAGGAATGGTATAATGCTGGTAATCCACCACCTCTCCTTCTTTATCCTTCCACACCCATGTAATCTGAGCATTTGCCGGATGAATCTTTTGAAGCGAAAGAGGTTTACCTAAAAGCAATATAGCTGCCCGTGTGAGCTCACCATTGCGCATCATCTCACTATGTGATAAAAATTCCTCCGTTGACCACTCATCAACTTCGCTTGCAGGAATAGTTGAAGAATGAACTTTTTTGTACATTATTCTGGCAGTAGCTAATGCCAATTCGTCAAGGTCATCTATCGTAGCGTCAGGCACAACCTCTGCCGACCAGTCCGGTTCAGGCGTTTGACGACGGATTTCGTCTTGTTTTGATTGATTCAATGGTTTCAGACTCTCCCCATCACGACCGTAAGCAATCCCCTTCCACTTCATTATGATATTACGTGGCGAAGCCGGAATCTTGAATATCAAGACACGCTTATCGTCTACCTCTATCGGGACAATCTCACGAAAAGTCTGACCATCGGTAGTATGTTGGGAGAAATCATGTTTAAATTTATTAAGAGCACCTTCGCTATTCTTGAACGATGTGCCAACAATCGTATGCTTCTTCTCATCATAGCCAAAAACCAACCACGCAGATTCCAATCCACGAAGATTAGCCTCATTACTCAACGCTGAGAAGTATTTGCCCAAATCATCGAAGTCGAAGTTATTCTCCGCCTTCTTAAACTAACTACCTCACTCTCTTTATGACCGATAAGAGAATGAAACATCGTTATGTAATTATCATCTGTAAGATTCATCGGCAT
>CAMWTL010000176.1 GCA_947177145.1 uncultured Porphyromonadaceae bacterium | reverse complement strand
GAAGAGATAGAACAGAATGAGGACATAACACTTGCCGACCAGAACGAAGGCTATAGATAATTGAAATCACGCTGTCTCTCTGTAAGATTCTATCTTGAATCTGCGGAGAGATGGCTTAAATTCATTAATTTTGCAAATGCTATCATCAAACCTGATTTACTGATATGAAAATAATGTTTTTAGGTCATCATAAACATATTGCTCTTCTGTTGGGAACCATAATGCTCCTGCTGTTAGGTTCTATGCGCCTTACAGCTCAAAGATGTGATTATAGCTTTGCACATTTGGGTATTGACGATGGGCTTAATGCCAATCACGTGAAAGCGATTATTCGTAGTAAAGAGGGGTTTGTGTGGATTGGCACGGTGAATGGCCTTAATCGATTTGATGGCGCCAACATTAGAAGCTATACCTGCTATGATCAGGTAAAGGAGAAAGGTAACAATAACATAGGGGCTTTATATGAGGCAGCCGACGGGGTGATCTGGATCGGAACTGACAGAGGTGTATATACCTATCTGCCGGAAAGTGACGGAATATCTTATGTTGATATATGGGACGAAGACACAGGTGGATTGAATTGGGTGCAGAGCATTGAGGGGGATGCCAAAGGTAATATTTGGGTATTGGTGCCGGATCAAGGCATATTCAGGAAAACGTCGGAAGGGGGGAGCCGTTATGAGATGCCTCCCGGTGGTAAGTATAAGGAGGATTATTTCAATGACATTTGCATTACCCCGGAAGGAACATTGTGGGCTTGCAGTTCAAATGGGAAAGTGTTCAGATACGATAAGGGGTATGATGAGATGGTGGAGGTGAAATTTGACCTTCCGGAAAAAGCAAAGTTTGCACGCATATTGCCTTATGGAGACGATAAGTTGCTTATAGCCGACGAGGAAGCTCGTGTGTGGATATTATATCCTGAAGATGATTATATGGCAAAGGAGGTCAAGACAAATTTGCCGGGTGATCTTTATTTAAGGTCGGTGGCACTTATTGACAATGAGATTTGGCTTGGGACACAATCGGGTCTGTTTCTTATAGATATCGCTACAGGACAGCTTCATCGGATTGCTCACTCTTTGACCGATCGCAATTCCTTGTCTGACAACACTATTTATACATTGTATCCGGATGCGGAAAAGAATATGTGGATCGGCACGGTCTTCGGTGGTGTTAACTATACGGAAAGAGACAGATTCCATTTTTGTACTATTGAACCTATGGCTCCGGATAGCCGTAGGGTGAGGGGATTGGCACTTACGCCTCAACACGAATTGATCGTAATCGGAAGTGTGTCGAATGGAATAAGTATTTATAATCTGATAGGCAATCGCTTTGAGACAGTGCCTCCCGGCTTGAACATCAAGACACCAATAATGTGTGTGTCGAAGTCGGGTGAAAAAGTGATGGTAGGACCGGATCGCCGTGGTTTATGGGTGTATGAGCCTGGAAAAACACCTTATCAATATCTGCCGTCGCAGCTGTCGAATGAGAATACGGTTTATGCCTACCTAAAAGATTCGAATGGAAATGAATGGGTAGGTCTCAGCTATGCGCTCTTCATTCGTAAGAATGGGGAGGAGACTTTCGAGAGAGTGAAAGAAACCCATTATCAGTGGATATTTACGCTTATGGAGGCATCAGACGGCACCATATGGATCGGGACGATGGGTACAGGCTTATATCGTTACAACCCCTCAGATAATAAGTTTTTCTATTATGTATACGATGACAGTAAGATAAGTGAGGGATCATTGAGGTCAAATTCCATTAATTCGATAATGGAGGATAAGTCCGGGACAATATGGATTTCAACCGACCGTGGAGGCTTAAGCAGATATAACCGTGAAACGGATGACTTCACCACTTTCGGAGTGTCTGAGGGTTTACCTGACGATGTAGTCTACCCTGTTATGGAGGATAGTAAGCAGCGTCTATGGTTCGGTACAAATAAAGGACTGGTAAGAATGGACACATCAGGTCAGCACATAGTAGTTTTTACCAAAGCCGATGGTTTGCCAACCAACGAATTTACTTATAATTCTGCGGTGTGCGACAGCGATTCGGCGATGTTCTTCGGTACCATAAATGGTGTGGTACGCTTCAACCCTAATGAAACATCAATTTCAGCGTCGGAGTATCCTGTGCTCTTTACTTCGATCGACGTTCATAGTGGCAAAGCAGACCATAAGGATTTGTTGTCTGAGGGAAATATTATCTATAGTGCGGAGCTTCGTGTGCCATATAATTGCAACACGTTTTCTCTTACAGTGGGAGTGCCTTCTGCAATAATGCTGAAAGGTTCCAAGAGATATTACTACCGACTTCTCCCGGGAGGTGAAAAGTGGATACCTATACAGGGTAACAGAATATCTTTTACTAATCTTGCACCGTCTAAGTATACTCTTGAGGTGAAGATGGAGTGTGGCGATGTGGTTTCTACTAATAAGATCAGATTGGTGGTGCTTCCTCCGTGGTGGGCAACTCCCTGGGCAATCGTAGCTTATATTCTTGTGGTGATTGGTTTGGTGGTGTTGTCGTTTATCCTTTATAGGCGCAGGGAACTGAAGCGTCTGCAAGAGCGTCAGGAAATCTTCGCTTCCAAAAAGGAGAAGGAGGTGTATAGGCAGAAGCTTAATTTCTTTACAGAGATAGCCCACGAAATCCGTACTCCTCTTTCCCTTATAGATATGCCCTTGGAGGCTATAGAGGAGAATGGTCTTGACAGCCCGGAATCGGAACACTATCTGAAGATGACACGCAGGAACACGGCACGTCTGCTTGAACTGACTTCCCAGTTGTTGGATTTTCAAAAGATTGAATCAGGCAAATTGAGGTTAAAATCGGAAGCTGTGGACATTATCGAGTTGCTTGATTACACTGTTGAAAGATTTGAGCCCTCCATATCCTTAAAGAATAAGACCCTGACAAAAAACTATGTGAAAGAGAGTCTGATAACTGTAACCGACAGAGAGGCAGTGACAAAAATTATGAGTAATCTTCTTAACAATGCCTTGAAATATGCTCAATCGAGGATTGCTATAAATTTGGAGGTATCAGGCGACACTTTGTTTATCAAGGTAGTATCTGATGGAGAGAAGATAGCGGAGGGGGATAAAGAGCGCATATTTGAGACATTCTATCAGACGGACAAATCGCAGGAACAGAAGAACGGGGTTGGTATTGGTCTTCCTCTCTCCCGCTCCTTAGCAGGACTGCTTGGGGGAGAGCTATATCTTGAATCAGGTGGCGATAAGGAAAATGTATTTGTTCTCTCGCTGCCGATTAAGCAATCTTTGGAGGCTGCCATACCCCCTGTCAGTGACGGGCATATGGTGTCGGTGGTGTATGAGGATGATTCTAATCAGACTCCTCTTGAAGCTAAAGGTTATCACGTATTGCTTGTGGAAGATAACGAGGGCATTCGCTCAATGCTTAATGAGAGACTTGCCTCGTCCTTCCTTATAACTGTAGCTTCAAATGGAAAAGAAGCTCTCGCGATCTTGGAGAAGAAGTCAGTGGATGTGGTTGTGACCGATATAATGATGCCTGAAATGGATGGTCTGGAGTTGTGCCGGCAGATTAAGGGCAATCCGGAGTTGTCGCACATACCTGTGGTGTTCATCACAGCCAAGAACGATCTTGAGAGCAAGGTTAAGGGTCTTCAGTTGGGAGCAGAGTCATATATCGAGAAACCCTTCTCTATAAAGTATCTTCGAGAGATGGTAATCACACTTTTGGAGAACAGACGTCGGGCACGGGAGGCGTTTGCACGCAAACCGTTCTTTCAGGCGGAGAATATCCCTGTAAATAGGGAGGATGAGAAATTTATGGAGAAGGTTCTCGCCACCATAAAGGAGAATATGGGCGACGAGACGTTCAATGTGGAGGCTTTGGGCGATAAGATGTGTATGAGCCGGTCGAATCTTCTGCGTCATATAAAGGCTGTGTTTAACCTTTCGCCCAGTGAACTCATCAGGGTGGTGAGATTAAAGACAGCAGCGGAGCTGATAAAGACCGGAGAGTATACTTTAGGTGAGATTTCCAGAAAGATAGGTATCAGTTCGCAATCATACTTCACCAAGATGTTTTTCAAGCAATTTAATGTTATGCCTAATGAATTTGCACGTCAGGTGAATGAAGATACCCGTCAGAATGGGAAAGAAAACCCTCAGGCTGAGGAAGATTCCCCACGTGATAATAAACCTATTCGTCGTGATGAAGATTCATCAAATGGAGCTGATAAGGGTAAGGTAGGTGGGCAGGCGATTAATGGTTAGGAATGAAGGAAGGATTTGAAGCGGGGAACGGAGGTGTTGATGATAAGGGAGTCGGGGAATTCGGTTTCTGCCAAGAGCGGTGGAATGAATTCGTAGTTTGCCACATCAAATGAGATGTGAGCATCACTTCCGAGTATTACAGGCACCTCGTAACGTTTGCAGAGACGAAGAATCTCCAAGTTATTGTCACGGGCAGTGAGTTTCTTGCGGATAGGCTTTAATGAGCTGTTGTTGATTTCGAGGAGGGTATTGTGTTCTTTGGCTGCAAGTACTATAGGTTCGAAGTCAAGTTCAGCAGTGCCGTCGCCCGGATGGCTTATGATATTGATATACGGATTACCGATAGCGCGTATCATAGCGTGGGTATTCTGTTCACGTGTGCCGGGTGTGTAGCATAGCGAGTGTATACCGGCTATGCGGAGGTCAAGACGTGACATCATCTCGTCGTCCATATCAATGTTGCCGTCAGTGTCGAGGATATTGATTTCAGCACCCAAGAGGAGATCTACGCCATACATTTTCCGTGGCACCACGTGCAGGTTACGGAAATAGAGTGGGGTGCAAGAACCCGGTAAATTAGGAGCGTGTTCGGTGATACCGAGCAGTTTGATACCTTTCTCAGAGGCAGCCTTTGCCATCTCCTGAATAGTGCTATAAGCGTGTCCACTTGCTAAAGTATGCGTATGTACGTCGAGTTCGATTTTGCTGAAATCCATATCCGATAATCTAAATATTCTGTTTCTAACTGCAAAAATAGATAAAAAACGCGAGATTTCTATAACAGCAAAATATAGAAACTTATTTTTCTTTGGAGAAAAGTTGCGTCAACAATTATGTTGAATCTGACCGTATTGCGTTATGATACCTTCTGCAAGTCGTTCCGACATCATATCTTATCGGTGTGAGAAAGCTTTATCGCTACTAAAAGAAGTAGAGATTTTGATTGGGCTTTCCCTTAGTAATTCGACGGTAAATCGTATGTACTATGCATGTTATCATGCTGTATCGGCCTTACTTTTAAGTTATGAGATCGATGTTAAAACCCATAAGGGATTAAGGTAAGCTTTCGGAGCATCATTTGTTAAAACCGACTTGATTTCTCCAAATGATACACGAATTTTCTCAAGAATCTACGATAAGCGTCAAGCAAGCGATTACGATGACTTTATGGATTTTAATATTGAGGAGGTAAAACTGCTGCAGCCTCAGATAAATAGATTTGTAGAGTTAATTTTATCTATGATTACAAAAGGATAACTCTTTGTAGAAAATTCTGGAGGTGGAAATGGGTAGAAAGATGAGAAAATATTTTCAAAGGCTTATTGATTTTGTATGGATAAAAAGGAAAACTTGGCTATATTTTCTCTTTCCTTCTAATCGAAGTTTCTGTGCTCACTGAGCAACATAGGTATTCAATTAAGGGTTGCTAATTAAGTGATCAAATAATTAAGAAAAATTTTTTGAAATATAATGTTAAATTCTCATTTTTTATTGTTATCTTTCCTCTAAAACGTGCTGGAGTAACTTTGCTTTCAAAGTCATTCAACCTA
>CAMWTL010000175.1 GCA_947177145.1 uncultured Porphyromonadaceae bacterium | reverse complement strand
ATTGTAAAGGCTGAGCACGAAACGGAGGCTGAACGGATGCGGATGGTAGGAGACCGGCAGTAGGAGAGAAATAGGAGGAGGGGAAGGGGAAGCAGGGGAATTTGGGGAATTGGTCGAAGTCGGGGTCGCGCTTTTCGAGGAAGGCGTTCTTGCCCTCTTGGGCTTCGTCCATGAGGTAGTACATGAGGGTAGCATCCCCGGCGAATTCCATCAGACCGGCTTGGCCGTCGAGTTCGGCATTGAGTCCGCGCTTGATCATACGGATTGCCAACGGTGAGCGTTTCATAATGGTGCGGCACCATTCCACTACCTCCTCTTCAAGTTTATCGAACGGCACGACCTTGTTAATCATACCCATTTCGAGTGCTTCTTCAGCCGTGTATTGACGGCAAAGGAACCATATCTCACGTGCTTTTTTCTGACCCACGCAGCGTGCCAAGTAGCTTGATCCGAAACCGGCATCGAAACTACCCACTTTGGGTCCGGTCTGTCCGAAACGGGCGTTATCAGATGCTATCGAGAGGTCGCAGACTACGTTAAGCACATTTCCTCCACCTATAGAGTAGCCGTTAACCATAGCTATTACAGGTTTTGGGAGAGAACGGATAGCATGGTGCAGTTCGAGCACATTCAGGCGAGGCACACCGTCGGAATCGACGTAGCCACCCCTACCCTTCGCGTTCTGGTCGCCTCCGCTACAGAAGGCTTTGTCACCGGCACCGGTCAACACGACTACGCGGATGTCTTGGCGTTCACGGCAAATAGCCATAGCATCGAGCATCTCACGATTGGTGAGCGGACGGAAAGCGTTGTAGACTTCCGGGCGATTTATAGTTATTTTTGCTATCCCCTCGAATTGTTCGAAGAGGATGTCAGTGTATTGTTTTATTGGTTTCCAGTTGTACATTGTTAGTTTAGGGTTTAGGGTTTAAAGTTTAGGGTTTAGAGCCACTGCTTTTGAGAGAGAGCACAAAGCTATTTAGAGTGGATACAAGTCTTTTAGGAGAGGGTACGGGGCGATTCGGAGATTATCCATTTATAATACCCATCCATACTGGCTGGTACACGGTGGAGTCAGGGATGGATGGTCATGTAGGTGCGGAGAAGAGTAGCACTTAGTTCGCCGTCGGTAGTGATGCGGAGGATACAGGGTTTGGAATCTCGTGGCATTGTGAATATCTCATGGAGCAAGCCCGAAAGATGCTCTTCATCTGATGCTTCGGCATAATCGAATCCGTAAGCGGGTGCCAATTGACCAAGTGGCAGTTTAGGGGGTGCGCAGAAGTATCTTTCGCGTTCCTCAAGACTGGAAGTAGTGGGTATGAAGCGGAATATTCCACCTCCTCCGTTGTCTACCACGATTATTACCAATCCTCCCGGCATATCAGGCAATGCCAACGCATTCAAATCGTAAGCCATTGACATATCGCCGGTGATAACCACCGTGCGTCCTTTATATGCCTTCGCACCTCCAATTGCAGTCGAGACACTTCCATCTATGCCGGAAACACCACGGTTGCAATAGCTTGCATGAGGCATACGTTCCCCAAGAATCTGGGCATAGCGCACGGCTGTGCCGTTTGACAAGAAAAGATTTACGTCCTGAGGCAATTTACGGAATATAATATCAAAAGCCTTCAAATCGCTCCAAGGAGCAGCCTCTACAAAAGCTGACTTTGCCCTCACCGCTTCCGCTCTCAACCTCCTCCATATGGAAGCAAAGTCGCATACGGTGGTGAGAATTGGTTGGCGACGCAAAGCTGCGGCAAGTTGATGCAGAAGACGGGCAGGATCAACCTCTATACGCTTTGTGAGCGACATGAAGCAATCGGAAGTGGTATGGTTCCATCCCAACGCCCAATGCTCACACTGATTGGCATTACGACGCAGATACTCCTTCAGTTTACGCGACACCAAAGAGCCACCTAATGAAATCACAAGGTCAGGCACCTCACTGTCAAGCCGGTCAGCACTATAAGCGGTCAGCACAGAGTCGATGGAAGTGGCATCATTACCCAAGTGCAGATTGGAAAGCGTCTCGGTCATAGCCACCACATTCGGAAGCGCACAGATTTCACCCACCGACTTGTGCAGACGCGAATCGGGAGGTAGGAATCCTGCTACAAGAAGCACCTTTGATGCTGCTATCTTAGTAGCTAACTCCCTTACAATTTCCTTATTGCCGATGGAATCACCTCCGATAAAGTCTATCACACGCGGTTGGTCACTTCCACGGTTCACCTTACGGCTGAGAGGTTCGCCAAGCTGAATATTTATATGCACGGGACCGCGACGACGTGAGGTAGCCTCAATCATAGCGTCATTCACAATGCGGTTGGCATACCATTGAAGCTCCTTGTCATCATTGCCGAAAGCGGGCAACTGATAGCTGCGCTTCACGTAATTGGAGAATGCCTCAAACTGCCGAAGTGTCTGCGAATCATCCTGGTCAATCCATTGCTCCGGACGGTCGGCAGAGATAACTACGAGTGGCACCGACTGATAGAAAGCCTCGGCAATTGCAGGTCCGTAATTGAGCAAAGCCGTGCCGGAGGTACATACCAGAGCCACAGGTCGACGGCTGACAACCGCCATTCCGAGAGCCATAAACGCCGCGCTTCTCTCATCTATCACCACGTGCTTCTTCAATTCATCCCTTGAGGCGGCGGCAATAAGCAACGGAGCGTTGCGTGAACCGGGGGAACACACCACATCCTTCACTCCCTTCTCAGCCATCACATCGAAAAGGATTGAGCAGAATTTCTTATCGGTATCGTATCGTCTATCCGGCGTATCGCCATCACGCGCTTCTTCCATCATATCTTCAATCTTATTCTTTTACATTATCTGAACAAGGCATACATTATCTGAACAGGAGGTATATTATCTGAACAGGACAGGCGTATAGCCTCTCAGGAAAGCATCGGCGTCCATACGTTTCTTTCCCGCCGGCTGGAGCGAAACAATCTCAAGCATACCATCTCCGCTCTTCACAAACAGACGGTCCTTGGTAACGTATACCTCACCCGGTTTCAAGTCATTATGGAGTTTCAAGCTATCTTCAGGCATATCAGAAATCAATGCCGACTGGTAAATCTTAACATCGGAATATTTGCCACGTGAACGCATCTCCTCCATCTCACACCAAGCTGCCGGATAAGGCGACAGACCCCTGATGAGATTATGTATCTTCACAGCAGACTGAGCCCAATCAATTCTGCAAGTCTCCTTAAATATTTTCGGAGCGGGAATAAACTCACCTTCCGGCTGAGGCTGAGGTGTTACGTTGCCGGCAGCTATATCGCTGACAGTGTGAGCCACCATATCCGCTCCCAACTCCATAAGACGGTCGTGGACATCACCGACGTTATCAGTAGGAAGTATCTCCACTTTACGCTGCTCAATTATATCGCCGGTGTCAATCTCGTGTTTCAGGAAGAAAGTAGTCACACCGGTCTCAGTGTCACCGTTGATCACTGCCCAGTTAAGAGGAGCCGCACCGCGATAACGCGGCAGCAGAGAGGCGTGAAGATTAAACGTACCTAAACGAGGCATACCCCACACCACCTCCGGCAACATTCGGAAAGCTATCACGATAAACAGATCTGCCCCTATACTGCGAAGCTCATCCACAAATTCCGAAGCTTTCAGCTTCTCCGGCTGAAGAACTCTCAATCCATGCTCCACAGCATATTTCTTAACGTCGCTCTCTATCAGCTTGTGGCCACGTCCTGCTATTTTGTCAGGCATAGTCACCACGGCAGCCACATCCCAGCCATCCTTCAGCAGACGGTCAAGACTTGCCACGGCAAATTCGGGAGTGCCGAAAAATACTATCTTAATTTTCTTATCTTCGTTGCTCATAATTCTAACTTTTTAATCGTCGCAGTAATGCCCTGTTCAATCACTGCTGTAATGTTTTAATCGTCGCAGTAATGCCTCAACACCCTACGGTATGAGTTGAATATTTTCGATTTCGATACGAAACCGACATACTTACCGTTGTCAACCACCGGAAGATTCCAAGCATTGGTCTTGTCGAATATTCTCATCACCTCCTCCATCGGCATATTTATATCTATACGCGCCGGAGGCATCGACATAAACCGGGTGACGTGCATTTTCTTGTAGAGATCAGGACGGAACATTATGTTGCGTATATCGTCGAGAAGCACGACTCCAACCAACTGTCCCTCTTCGTCTGTCACCGGAAAGAGATTACGGTTTGAGGTAGCTATGATGTCTACAACCTCCTTCAGATTCATCTTAGGACTCACGGTCTTGAAATCGCGCTCTATAACGTTGTCAATCTTAAGCAGTGTCAAAACAGCTTTATCCTTCTCGTGGGTAAGAAGGTCGCCCTGCTTGGCAAGACGCATAGTGTAGATGCTATATGGCTCAAAAATGCGTATGGTCATATAGGAGAGTGTCGATACAATCAGCAAGGGCAGAAAGAGATCATACCCGCCGGTCATCTCAGCTGTAAGGAAGATTGCCATGAGAGGCGCATGCATCACCCCGCTCATAACCCCTGCCATACCCATAAGGCTGAAATTCTTATTGGAAATCCCAACGCCACCCTCGAAGATATTATTGAGGAGGAAAGCGAAAAGGAAACCTACCAATGCACCCATAAAGAGCGACGGGGCAAACGTACCACCCACACCTCCGGCTCCGTTGGTAGCACTCGTGGCAAACACCTTCATGAGAATAACTGCTCCGATGAAGGCAGCTATGAACCATACGTTGTCACGATCCACATAAAAGAATGTGCCCTCAAGCACTTTTGAGTAATCCCCTTCCAAAAGAGTGTTGATCGCTCCATAGCCCTCACCGTAAAGAGGGGGGAAAAGGAAAATCAGCAACGCAAGAATCACTCCACCCGTAACAATCTTAACCCACTTCCGCTCAATCTTGGAAAACATAGACTCCATCATAAACATAGCACGTGTGAAATATAGCGATGCAAAGCCACATACTATACCCAACAGAGCTGTATAGGGAATCTTGTTCACAGAGAACGGCTCACTCTGCGCAAAAAAGAATTCCGCATTATATCCCTCCAACACATAAGCCACAGTTGCGCCGGTGATAGAAGAGATAAGCAGGGGCATAACTGTGGTGCCGGTAAGGTCAATCATCAGCACCTCAAGCGTGAAAAGCATACCGGCTATAGGCGCACGGAAGATTCCGGCAATACCGGCAGCCGCACCACAGCCCACAAGGAGCATAAGAATTCGCGGCGAGAGACGGAATGCCTGACCAATGTTTGAACCTATGGCTGCACCCGTAAACACAATCGGACCCTCGGCTCCGACCGAACCTCCGAACCCAATCGTGACAGAGGACGCTATAAGCGAGGAATACATATTGCGCTTCTTAAGCCTCGATTTCCTGCGTGAAATGGCATATAATACCCTCGTGACACCGTGAGAGATGTTGTCTTTAGCTACAAACCTCACAAAGAGCGTCACCAATATGATGCCTACCATCGGATACACCAAATACAGGTAGTTGGCATTCGTAAGGCTCAGATTTGAAGTGAGCAGATGGGAGATTGTGTGAATAAGAAACTTCAGAAGCTGGGCTGCGAAGCCACAAATCACACCCACCACCAAGGCAAGGATTATCACGAAGTTCTTTTCCTTGATGTGGCGTACCCTCCAGCTCACAAATTTGAGCCATAGTTCTGTAAATCGGTTGTGTCGTTCCTTATATGCCATTTATTTTTTAATTAACCTTTTTCTTTTTCCTTAAGATTTTACCTAAACTTTCCTCATATCTCCCTGCCTTTGTTGCCACCTATCGTTTTCATCCCCATTCTCCTATTGCCACTTATCGTCTACATCCC
>CAMWTL010000174.1 GCA_947177145.1 uncultured Porphyromonadaceae bacterium | reverse complement strand
CCGCTTGCCTTAGCGTTCTCATAGAGCTTCTGAAGACGCTCGTTGAATCCCGGCACAGCAAGTGTCAATCCGATGAGATGAATCGAATGGGCAAACTCATGGATAAGGATATCCTCCGCATGATATTTATCAATCTGATAACCGAGCACATTCTCCTCTGCACAGCTGGTAAGCGGCAGCTCAAGGTCGCCACCGAGTCCACGGGCACGGAGATCCCAGTTGATCGACGTGTCGTTGACAAGATCACGATGCTCAGGGATATCGGTAGTGCCTTCGTAGCGTGCCATCATGGCGATGCGGGTACCGCGACCTACCATAGAATCGAGCACATCTTTCGGAAGCATGACCGTCATTGCGTATAAGGTCTTGTGGGCTGCCACAAGAGCCGAATCAGGAACACGCCATGAGGAAATCAGAGGCAGACCGTTGACATCCACATACTTCATATAGAAGGGATCGAGATGGAGCGAGTCAGGCACTTTGGTGATAACACATTCGGGTATTTCGAGGATCTCGGTATCAGCGACAGCTTTATTGTCAGTCTTCTGCTGGCATGATATACAGAGGGCGAAACAAGCCAGCATCGCATACATGAGTTTCTTCATCTCCGCAGATTATTTGAGGTAAGAATACCGGTAATCAGTCGGAGAAACAAGAGTTTCCTTGATAACTCTCGGGATGACCCAACGGATGAGATTAAACTCGCCGCCAGCCTTGTCGTCAGTGCCGCTGGCACGTGCGCCGCCGAAGGGCTGCATTCCGACTACAGCTCCGGTCGGTTTGTCGTTGATATAGAAGTTGCCGGCTGCATAAGCAAGGGCGTCACTTATCTTCTCCACAGCCATGCGGTCGCGTCCGAATACGGCACCTGTAAGACCGTAAGGAGATGTAGTATCGCAGAGTTCTACTGTCTCGTCTACCTTATCGTCGTCGTAGGGATATACCGTAAGAATAGGACCGAAGATCTCCTCTTCCATCGACTTGAAATGGGGGTTGGAAGTCTCGATGACGGTAGGCTGCACGAAATAACCGACTGTCTTGTCGCAGTTGCCACCTACTACTATCTTAGCATCATCGGCTGCCTTTGCATAGTCTATATAAGATTTGCACTTGTCGAATGAAGCCTCGTCAATCACAGCGTTGATGAAGTTGGAGGGATCCATAACGCTGCCCATCTTTACCTCATCACACATCTTCTTGATATCCTCGAGGACAGGTTGCCAGAGGCTCTTCGGGATATACATACGGCTTGCAGCAGAGCACTTCTGACCCTGGAACTCGAATGCACCGCAGAAAGCTGCTGTAGCCACAGCCTTCGGATCAGCGGAGGGATGAACAAAGATGAAGTCCTTGCCACCGGTCTCGCCTACGAGACGCGGATAACCGATATATTTGCCGAGGTTATCCCCTGCCTGACGCCAGAGAGAGTTGAATGTGCCGGTAGAACCGGTGAAGTGGATACCTGCGAAATGCTTGCTCTGTGTAGCGACTTCGCCGATGAGAGCGCCGCTGCCGGGGAGGAAGTTGACTACTCCATCGGGGAGACCAGCCTCTTTGTAGAGCTGCATAAGATAGTAGTTGGAAAGAAGAGCTGTCGTAGAGGGTTTCCAGAGAGCCACGTTGCCCATCAGCACCGGAGTCATGCAGAGGTTGGATGCGATGGATGTGAAATTAAAGGGAGTGACTGCAAGCACGAAGCCTTCAAGAGGACGGAATTCCGTATGGTCGATAAATCCGTTACCGTTCTTAGGCTGCATTTTATAGATCTTGGAAGCGTAGTGTACGTTGTAGCGGAAGAAGTCAATTGTCTCACAAGCGGAATCGATCTCAGCCTGATAGATGTTCTTGCTCTGACCGAGCATTGTGGCTGCGTTGAGGATGGGGCGGTATTTTGTAGCGAGGAGTTCTGCCATCTTCATGACGATAGCGGCACGGGTGGTCCAGGGAGTGCGACGCCATTCCTCACGGGCTTTCATAGCAGCCTCTATAGCCATCTCCACTTCCTCACGGCCTACCTTATGGTATGTGGCAAGTACATGATTGTGGTCGTGCGGGCAGGTAACTTTTCCTGTGTTGCCGGTGCGGATCTCCTTGCCACCAATTATGATGGGTATGTCTACTACGATCTTGCTCTGGCGTTCCAGTTCCTTTTCAAGAGCGACACGCTCGGGGCTACCTGCGAGATACGCCTTCACCGGCTCGTTGGCTGGAGAGGGGAAGGTGATGATTGAATTGTTCATATTCTGTAAAGATCTTAAAGTATTAAAGATGTTAGAGTATTATAGATATTATCCGCCTATGATGGCGGTGATTCCGTGAGCCGCGAACTGACGCACACAGCGATCGAGGGTCTCGTCGGAAGGTTTTGAGAAGGTATCGGTCTCTCTCCAGTCCTCCCAGAGGCGACGATGCTTGTCACGCGCCACATCATGGTAAGGGAGTAGATTGACCTGACGCTCCTTCCAGTTGTTGAGTGAGGCGATGAACTCCGCTGTCTTCTCAATGTTATCCTCGTCGGAGTTCACACCGTCGATGAGCGGAATACGAATGAAGAAACTGCTTCCAAGTTCGTCGAGCAGACGGATATTGTCGAGAATGGTCTGATTAGAAACCCCGGTGAATTTCCGGTGTGCCTCGTCCGACATATGCTTCAGGTCTACCAGGAAAAGCTCGCAGTTGGCTGCTATCTCTCTGACCACCGACTGATCCGCATAGAGAGTTGTGTCAACCACGCGGTGAAATCCACGTCTACCGAGTTCCTTTAATATTTCCAACGTTGCTTTAGCCTGCATCAGAGGCTCGCCGCCACATATTGAGACTCCGCCGCCACTGGACTGCATGATGTCACGCTCTTTCTCAATCTCAGCCATAAGCTCATCCATAGTCCACGGCTTTCCGCACATCTCGAGAGCGGTAGAGGGACATTCCTCCACGCATTTACCGCAGCTGACACATTTAGCCTCCGGTACGGGAACGATGCCGTCAGGAGTGAGCTGTATAGCACCTTGCGGGCATACCTCTATGCAGCTCCTGCATCCGATACAACTGCTTTTCTTGTATCTCTTCTGCGGCTGAGCTTTCCAGGATTCCGGATTATGGCACCATACGCAACGGAGCGGGCACCCTTTCATAAAAATGGTAGTGCGGATGCCCGGTCCGTCGTTGATGGCATACCGTTTGATGTCGAAAATGATCATCGTTGGTCGCAGGAGGGTTAAAGTTGGTCGTTCTCAGTGCGGGCGATAATCTCGTTCTGCAGCTGCTCGGTCATATCGTTGAAGTAGTCGCTGTATCCTGCCACACGCACGAGAAGGTCTTTATAATTTTCAGGATTCTTCTGTGCATCGAGTAGAGTCGAGGTATCGACGATGTTGAACTGCACATGGTGACCTCCGAACTTGAAGTAGGTGCGAACCAAGCTTGCGCATTTCTTGATGTCGCTCTCACGCTTGAAAAGTGCCGGGGTGAAGCGGACGTTGAGCAGTGTGCCGCCGCTCTTTGTCTGGTCGAGCTTACCAAGCGATTTGATTACACCTGTCGGTCCGTGGGTGTCGCTACCGTGGGATGGAGAAGTGCCGTCACTGATGGCAAAACCGGCGAAACGACCGTTGACACTCGCGCCACATACAGAGCCGAAGTAATTATGGCAGGTAGTGGAGAGCATGTTGAGATGGGTGCGTCCTCCTCGGGTATTGGGACGTCCTTCGATAGCATCTACAAGGTCGTCATACACGCGTACCGCAATAGTGTCGGCATATGGGTCATCGTTACCGAAGAAAGGAGTATGATTGCGTATATACTGACGCATCTTCTCCTCCCCTTCCCAGTTGGCGGAGATTGCCTTCAGCATCTCGTCCATTGTATACTTCTTATCTTCGAAAACATGCTTCTTGAGGGTGGTGAAGCAGTCGGTGATAGTGCCGAGACCGGTACATTGTATATAAGTGGTATTGTAGCGTGCGCCGCCGCTGTAATAGTCCTTACCCTTCTCAATGCAATCGTCGATGAAGAGGGAGAGGAATGTGGCAGGAGCGTAGAGGGAGAACATGCGTTCAATGTAGTTATTGACGGATAGCTTCAGATTGACGAAGTATACCATCTGCTTATGCCATGCCTCGTAGAGCTCCTCGAAAGTCTTGAAGTCGCGTGGGTCACCTGTCTTGAGACCGAGCTGTTTCTTAGATACGGGGTCAAAACCGTTGTTGAGCGTAATCTCAAGGATCTTAGGAGTGTTAAGGTATCCGGTGAGCAGATACGCCTCCTTGCCGAATGCACCTACTTCAATACAACCGGAAACACCACCTTCGCGTGCGTCCTCGATCTTCTTTCCTGCCCGGGTCATCTCCTTGACGTATGTGTCGGGGTTAAAGATGGAGGGATAACCGTGGCCCTGACGGATCACCTTCAGTCCTTCTATGAGGAGTTCATCGGGAGTGTTCTCGGCAATATGTATCGAGAGACCGGGCTGCAGCTCGTGGAGCTCCTCCTGAATCTCAAGTATCATAAAGGAGATCTCATTTGCCACGCCTTTGCCGTCGCGGTCAACTCCGCCAATGTTGATGTTTGTAAAGTCGTTGTATGTTCCCGATTCGAGAGCTGTCACACCTACCTTCGGAGGAGCCGGCTGGTTGTTGAACTTAATCCAGAGACATGATAGAAGTTCCTTAGCCTGGTCGCGGGTGATGGTACCTTCAGCAAGCCCTTTCTCATAGAATGGGTTGAGATGCTGATCTATGTGACCGGGGTTCATGGAGTCCCATCCGTTAAGTTCGGTCACAGTGCCGAGGTGTACGAACCAGTACATCTGAATTGCCTCCCAGAGGTCACGCGGAGCGTGTGCGGGCACCCAGCGGCATACGTCGGCAATCTTCTCAAGCTCAGCCTTGCGCTTGGGGTCTTTCTCCTCGGCTGCCATCTTCTCTGCCAGCTCTGCATGGCGCTCTGCAAAGAGAATTGCGGCGTCGCATGAGATAGCCATAGCCTCGAGTTCCTGCTGCTTGTCGGTAGCCTCAGGGTCGTTAATGTAGTCGAGTTCACTGATTCTCTTTTTAATACGCTCCTTCAGATCGAGAAGTCCTGTATGGTACATTTTACCGTCCATGGCAGTGTGGCCGGCGGCACGCTGCTCCATGAATTCAGTGAAGACACCTGCATGGTACGCCTCTTCCCATTCCTTTGACACATGGTTGAAGATGCGCTCTCGCTGGGTCTTGCCCTCCCAATAGGGTATCACCTCACGCTCGTAGGTGTCAATGTCTTCCTGTGAGATATGGTACGACTGCAGGTCACGTGTGTCGAGCGTATGAAGGTCTTCCACAGAGTGGCACGTAAGTTCAGGGAAAGTGGGAACCGCCTTGGGGACCGGTCCGCGTTCACCTACAATCAGCTCGTCCTTACCTATGTATATAGTTTTTTTCTTGCAGATCTCGTAGAAATTCTGTGCGCGAAGCACTGCGATGGGCATTGTGCCATAGTTCTTTTTATAGAACTCTGTCTCAATAAGAGCACGCTCTATGCTGAGCGTCGTGGGGGTGTCGAAATTTTCTTGACGCAAACGCTTGATGCGGTCGTTCATACCGCCCTCGTTAGCCGGATTTTTGATCGAAAAGCTCATATCAGTATAGGTTTTTATCAGCATGATATCGATGTCACAAAATTAATAAAAATTTACGAGCCTACAACATTTTTAAGAATATTTTTAAGATAAGAATCTTCGGACTCACCACTCTATATTTCTTGCAAGATATGTCATAGTCAATTGATTTTTTAGAATACAAAGATAATCAATGTTTTATAAAACTCCAAAGGAATAACTAATACTTTTTAGATAAAATCCAAACGAATAACCAATAC
>CAMWTL010000173.1 GCA_947177145.1 uncultured Porphyromonadaceae bacterium | reverse complement strand
ACAAACAAATAGCGTGCCTCATTATGTTAATTAATTTTTAAATCGTACTTATAAGATTAAATGCTAATACGCTTCCGGTTCAATAACTACAAATGTTTTAAAGATGAAAATTCATTGAGTATGGTTTCCTCCGAGACTTATAAAAATCTGGAGGAAAATACATTCAGTGCGGGTTTACAACCTTATTCTATAATAAAGTCAGCTGCGATATACGGAGCGAATGCCTCCGGAAAAACAAAGCTGTTTCATGCGTTCTATTTTATGCGTGATACCGTGCTTAAATCTGCGGCACAACCGGGTGGGTGGAAAAAGAAGATAGATCCTTTTCGTCTGTCTACAGAAATTAAAACGAGTGCATTTGAGTGCGTATTTATCCTTGATGGAATACAGTTCAGATACGGATTTGAACTAAATTCCAATAGTGGTGTAATTGAAACTGAGTGGCTTTTCAGGAAGGCAGAGCGTGAGGCGAGGCTGCTTTACCGTGATATTGATGGGATAGAATCAAGTGATAATTATTTCTCGAAAAAAATCTCAAAGAATCTCAAGGATGCCGGGATGGTGCGTGATGACGTGTTGTTTGTTTCAGCTATGGCGGCATGGAATGATCCTTTGTCAAAAAAAATCCTTGAATGGTTTGATAATTCTCGTGTGCTCTCAGCATCACTTGACAACTTCCTTTCATATACTGCTGATAAACTCAACACACCGATGAAGACCAAAATTCTGGCACTTATGAAGGGTGCGGACCTTGGAATAGATAATTTTTACAATCCTGATATAGATAAGCCCGGGGAAATTCATACAGCACATAAGGTGTTTGACGATAACTATATATCTGATTCGAATGTTGAGTTCATCATGCATCTTGACGAATCCTATGGCACTATGAGGATGTTTGCTTTGAGTGCTCCTATTATTGAAGCGCTTGAAAATGGATGGGTGTTATGGATAGATGAAATTGACAATGGGTTGCATAGTGATCTCATTGAGTCGATAGTTCGCTTGTTTCATAGTCCTGTGTCGAATCCAAAAAATGCCCAGCTCATAATCAATACCCATAATATTTCTCTCCTTGACAACCCGGATATTTTCCGTAGGGATCAGATTTATCTTGTCAGCAAAGATCGTTATGGTGCCTCAACATTAAAAGCTCTTTCAGATTTCTCCGGACTTCGTGAGACATCGAAGATAGGTAAACTGTATCGAGAAGGACGATTTGGCGCTGTGCCTTATCTCTATGATATGGAGCCTGAGAATATACAACTCTGATTATGGCGAAGCAAAGACGAAAAGAGGTAGAACAGGCTAAGTTGTGTGCCGAGCGTAAAGCGGAGTTACAACGTAAAAAAGCCAGATTGTCTGAAGAGCCATCAATGGAGCGAAGTTATACTTCTACTTCGATGATGAAACGTATATTGGTTGTGGCAGAGGGTGAGAATACAGAATACTCATATTTCAGCAAGTTCCGTATTCCCGGTGTCTTGGTTGTGCCTGTGGGTGTCGGGGTTGGCACTATGTCCTTAGTGAAGGAGGTTGAAAGGATTCGTGCCAAGAATATTCGAAAATATCATTGCGACTTTGACGAGACTTGGGTTGTCTTTGATAAAGATGAGTATCCGGATTTTGTAGAGGCTATAAAGTATGCTGAAAGTTGTGGATATAAAGTGGCATACTCCAATCAAGCATTTGAGTATTGGCTTTTACTGCATTTAATAATCATCAGGGGCAACCGATGGATAGGAGTCATTATATTGAGGTAGTTAATCGTCATTTGTCTCAGATAAAGCCGTCTGTTAAAATTGATTCTAATTCAAAAATCATTAATGAAAAGATTTTCGAGTTGCTTAATGCTATCAATCCTTTATCAGGTCGATCACGTTTGCAGGAGGCATTCGATAGAGCATCGGCAATCTATGACACCAAATTATTGGCTAATGTGCCTTTTGAGGAGTCAGTGACGACAGTACATTTGCTATTGAAGTCGATTGCCAATCTCAGAACGACAAAAGAACAAAGAAAAACTGTCACCGGAAAAAAATAACCGACGACAAAAAAATAATTAACTTCAGAATTTGAGGAGGCGTAGTGCCATACCTTCGTTGTTGATGTGCTGTGCAACAGAATCGGGCAGTTGGAGGATTTCGTACTCGTCAGAGGTAATGGGTTGAACCATACGCTTATCTATGAATCCTATATTTCGGAGAGCGTTATCAATAGGTTGTATGGTTGTATTGTCACCGTTGGTTACAAACAAGGCGTTCTGTCCATTCATCAAAATATTACCCATAAACCTGCCGTCTGACATCCCGACCATTCCGACGATATTACGGTAATTCTCAAAATTAGGATTATCCTCGACATTCTTTTTGTCCTCATCTGCCACCGTATACTTTCCGAAATCCAACTGCGCTACAGATTCAATTTCTCCGGCATCGTTGAATACAAAGATACGGTCGTCAATCTCACGGTTGTACACTATCTTACCATCCTCTCTTACTGTAAATCCGGAGTGTCCCAACCAGATGTTCGGGTCATACAGATCATCGGCAGGAATCATAAACTTAATCGGGTTGCATTCATTGTCGGTAAGTGCGACTCTCCACTCTTTTCCATACCCTTCGTCCCAAGTTGATAAGCCAAAAAGTATATTGCCGTTCTTTAATACGTGAAACATGTCCGCTTCAAAAGGTGGCTTGAACGAATTGACGAACTCCCCCTCAGAGTTGTAGACCATCACCTTGTCGAGTCGGCCATCCAAGATGTATAGTCTGCCATCAGGGGTAATATCAAAATCGCTGATACCTAAGTATTCTCCCGGTCCTTGACCTTGCTTTGAGAATGTCTTTATCCATTTTCCGTCAGAAGAGAAATTCACCAGATTATATTGGCGTCTCATATTGTTGCTAATCCAGATGGAACCGTCATTTGCCTTAATTATCTTTTCCGGATACATAATGTTGGCATCTGCAACGGTGTCGAGAAGCAGATACGAATCCTTAACATCGATTTGATCCGACAGTTTCCCATCAGCCTTAATCGATTTGATTTCCAGCCCTTCGAAAGTGGACTTTGGTTTTTGTCCACAACCAAGCAGCGACAAGAAACAGATGAAGCAGATAAAGTGTCTCATATGATTATAATTATAGTTGTGTCATTTCTCCGAATCGCTTTCAAAACATCTGCAAACAGTTGTTGAGCAGCTCTCATATTATAATGACACGCAATCAAAGAAAATGTGACATCCTACCATAAAAAACTTACATAATCGGATTATGTTATCTGACTTAAAGCTGTCTGATCATCAAAATACGGTTGCCTCCCTCCATAGCGGCTCTGATTGAATCCGGCAAAGCAGCATAGTCGCTACACATTTCTGCCAATTCTTCAACCATAAGACTGACTACAGCGCCGTTGGCTGTTGCGGTCAGCGGTTCGATGAAATCGAATACAGATGACTCTTTGGAAAACTTACTCGTGCCGCAATCATTTGTGGTGGTATTGAAGATCATACTGTATTGGCTACCGTTATCCTCCAATTGCCCAATCCAAATATTATTGGCTACCGGTATAGGGGAATCCACAAGTCTCAGGTAATCCTTTCTATCTCCGGCACCGGAACTGCGGAAAGTGACAAAATCAGTTTTAGCAATCTCCGGAATAGCTTTGTCTTTGAAGTCGAGCACGTAATTACCAATAATCTCCCCGTTGTTGCTCAAATGAAGGATTGTATCGGCAGGACTGCGATAGTACAATATCCCGTCCGTCACAGAGCGTAAAACATTATTGGTTGCGCAACCTCCCAAATATTCTTTGGCATAAGCACTAAAATACTTGATAGGCTGCATAAGTGAATCAGTTATAACCAAAGCAGAAGTATTTACTCCATCGGGACTAAGATTAAACAAAAAATTCCCATTGGACAGCCTCTTAAATGCATCGGCATTAAATGGAATCTTATGCTCCGCTGAATATGTGCCGTCGTGGGAATAGCGTATCACTTTCCTTGTATTTGTGTCAAGCACATACACTCCTGTGGAATCAATGTCCATATCTTGCGGAAACATATATTCTCCCGGTCCATTGCCGACGTTCCCGAATTTATGTAGCGGTTCCCCTTTCGACGAAAAAGAAAGCACACTGCGTGATGAATACCGGTCAAGTATGTAGTAGTTACCCTCTGCTATAAGTAGTTTGTCAAGGTCTACAAACATATTATCCTCACCCTCATTAAGAATCACATAGTCAATCCTGCTATCATTCTTGCAGATTTGGTCGTAATATTTCGGGGTTGAGCTTTATCCCCAAGGTAGATAAAGTCTTTCCGGCTTCTCCTTGTGCAGAAGAGTTGTGTTTACCTGAACACCCGGTAAATAAAACCGAAAAAGCATACATATAGGATAGTGTGCAAAGAGAAACAATAGGTTTGATATAACGAGAAAGCATAATTAATATGGGTTAAGATTTCTGAATATATAAGAAGGTCTCCAAAATATAACGTACAACCAAATAATTTATGACACAAAAATTAAAAACATCATATATTATATCCCAATTAAATGACTAAGAATGGATTCACCATTTGAATGTGGATAAGGCACAAAGCACACCACAATCAAAAGCACAATGACTATCAATAACAATATAGCTATGCCCCAGTCCACAAGTGTCGGGGGTATCTCACCGA
Organism: uncultured Porphyromonadaceae bacterium; assembly: GCA_947177145.1. Lineage (GTDB taxonomy): Bacteria > Bacteroidota > Bacteroidia > Bacteroidales > Muribaculaceae > Lepagella. The sequence continues at coordinate 1,190 of CAMWTL010000173.1, read as the reverse complement.
GCAGTTTCCTTACCTTCTCCGAGCGAAGCTCCATATTGTCTTTCTTTTCTTTTGAGTTATCCATATCAATTACCAAGTTCAAGTTGATTCTTAACAAGATTATAGTATGCCCCCCTCTTCTCAATCAGTGATTCGTGGTTTCCGGTCTCCACAACCCTTCCCCCGTCAAGCACGATGATTTGGTCAGCGTTCCTCACTGTCGAGAGCCGGTGTGCCACCACAACCACAGTGCGTCCCCTGTAGAACTCGTCCAGATTCTCAACGATTGCCCTCTCGTTTTTTGCATCGAGGGAGTTGGTCGCCTCGTCAAGGAAGATGAAGTCCGGGTCCTTATAGACAGCACGGGCTATGAGGATGCGCTGCTTCTGTCCCTGGCTGAGATTGATGCCGTCCGGACCAATCTTGGTATCGTATTTCAGGGGCAGCCCAACAACATAGTCGTGGATATTGGCTATGCGGGCAGCTTTCTCAAGACGCTCAACGTCAACCTCCCCGTCACCGACCGCGATGTTCCTCGCTATGGATTCGGAAAAGATGACCCCGTCCTGCATCACCACCCCGCAGTGTCGGCGCCACCATTTGAGGTCGTAGTCATTGATGTCCCTCCCGGAGATGGAGATTCTCCCCGACAACACCGGGTAGTAACCGAGCATAAGCTTGATGAGGGTGGTCTTGCCGCTTCCGGAAGCTCCGACAATGGCTGTCACCTTTCCTTCGGGGATATTGAACGACACCCCCTCAAGCGTCTTTTTCAAGGCGTGCCGGTCATACTTGAAATCTATGTTGTCCACCACGACTGACTTACCTGCGTCGAAACCTGTGGCACGTCTGCCCTCAGCCTCCTCATCCTTTCCCCTATGAATCTCATTTATACGTTCAAGGGATATCTTAACGTCCTGCAGGGAGTAGATGAAAGCCATCAGCTGCTCGACAGGGGAATTCAGCTGACCGATTATATACTGCACGGCGAGCATGGCGCCGAGAGTCATCTGACCGTTGATCACGGCGGTGGCGGCAAGCACGGTTATGACGATGTTCTTCACCTCGTTGATAAAGATAGAACCCGCCTCCTGAGTCTGCTGCAGCTTCATAACCCTCATCTGCACGCTGAACAGGTCAGCCTGTGTGTCTTCCCATTCCCACCTGCGCCGCCTCTCGCAGTCCTGGAGCTTTATCTCCTGCATAGAGGT
>CAMWTL010000172.1 GCA_947177145.1 uncultured Porphyromonadaceae bacterium | reverse complement strand
TCCATACCTTCTGAAAAATGATACGAAGCCCGTGAAGAGGCATTTGAGGGATGCAGAGCCGTCGATTCGATATATTTGATGCCGATGGTCTTTGCATCCGCTTCGATAGCATTCTTAACCAAATTTATGAATACTTGACGTAGCAAACTCTCATCAGCACGCAGCTGCATATGAGAAGGCACTTCTATCTCCCACTTCAAATCACTATATAGCGACGCTATACTCCGGCAAAAGGCACCCAAATTGATATCGGTCATTATCGGTTCCTGCAACTGCGTCATTTTACGGTAATTACTTACAAACACGGATAAACCCGTGCTCGTATCGTAAATAGCCCGAATACCCTCCTCATAAATACTTCCCTTTATATCCGGAGTCGAAAGATAAGCCTGACTGATGCTTTGAATAGGCGTTATCACATTCATAATCTCGTGGGTCAGCACGCGGGTGAGCCTTTGCCAAGACTCAACCTCATTGTGCGCCACAAGTTTCTCAATGTCATGGCCCATGTCATTAAGAGCGTCCTGCAACGCCCTCTCCCCGAACAGTAAACCCTTTGTAGGCAATCGGAAAGAGAAATCCCGATGGCGCATAGCGTCACGCATCAACTGTGCCCTATCCCTCAACAGACACTGATGGCGATAGACCACACCACATATAAAAATAACAACAATTAAGGCTATGCCGACAATTATCATTGCTGATACTTTCTATATAATGTCTGTCGGGTAATGCCAAGCAGTTCAGCCGCCTTGCTCATATTGCCGTGACATTTGTCAACCACCATCTTCACGTGCTGCCTCTCCACCTCCGACAATGGCACCACCTCTTTTGTCTTGTCTATGGCATCTTTAAGCACACGTATCAGCTCATCATTGTCCCAAGGCTTGGTGACAAAATCCGCTGCACCGTTCTTTAGACCCTTCACTGCCAATTTCACATCTGCGTAGGCGGTGATCAACACCACGGGAATGTCGGGATGTTTACGATGAATAGCGGAGAGCCAAATCATACCATCCTGTCCGGAGTTCACCCCAAGTGAAAAGTTCATATCAAGCAGAATAATATCCACGTGCTCCTGACTGAGGGTGACAAGGATTGACTCAGGCGTAGTGAGGGTGATAATGCGTTCAAACACATTAGCAAGACAGATTTTCACAGCTGTGAGAATAGCCGGATTATCGTCAACAACAAGTATCGTACCGTATTTTGAGTTCATGGTACAAAATTAGATAAAAATCCTGAGAATTTTTGGTTCTACTGGAAAACACTTTTAAAGAAGTGTATGAAAATCATACAATGTGATGTATGATTTTCATACAAACTGTCTTTGTAGCCTCATAAACTCATTGTAATTTCATTATCTCAGCCTACCTTTGCATCAGTAATTCAAAGCCAACGAATTCACATCAAAAACGAAAAGTCGAATTTCAGGTAGAAATTCATTGTATCAAATTGACCATGTAAATTCAAAGCTGATGAATTTGAATATAAATTCAAAACGATGAAGAGGAAGACTTTTTTAATATTACTGTTTTGCGCCATTGGTATATGCGCAGGCGCGGCCGAAACCGACACCTCCCACACCTCTGCTTCCCTGAGCAGATCGGATACGCTGACGTTAAGCCTGCAGGATGCTATTGAGCTTGCGCATCGGCAGTCGCCGTCTGTGCAGAGCGCACGCAATGCCTTCCTCTCAGCTTATTGGAACTACCGCTATTACCGTGCAAACTATCTCCCATCGGTGACTCTGACCTCCTCCCCCTATATCAATAAGGAGATGAACAAGATTACCCAATCAGACGGCACAGCGATGTTCATTCGTCAGGACCAATTCGGAGCCGACCTCACCCTGAAGATTAACCAGAATATCAGCTGGACAGGTGGCAGCTTCTTCATAAAGAGTGCCATCAACCGCCTCGATGAATTGCAGAATAACACAAGAGCATATAGCAGTCAGCCACTCCTTATAGGCTATGAGCAGAGTCTCTTTGGCTATAACTCGTTGAAATGGGACAAGAAAATAGAGCCGATACGCTACCGCGAGGCAAAGAAACAGTATGCCGAAACTCTCGAATTAATATCCGCCACAGCTTGCAACCATTTTTTCTCACTTGCCTCTGCCCAGACAGAATTGGATCTGGCACGGCAGAACTTTGCTTCAGCCGACACACTATACCATATGGCACAAGGTCGCTACCAGATAGGCACCATCACCGAGAACGAGATGCTCCAACTTGAAATCAACCGACTCAATGAAGAGACCAACGTGATGGACGCTGAAATCACTCTCAAAGAGGTGTCGCAGAGCATCAGCTCATTCCTTGGCTTGGGGGAGTCTCCGCAACTCAGTCTGATAATGCCCGACAGCGTGCCACAGTTTGAGGTGTCGGTACCCACAGCTATGGAACTTGCTTTGGACAATAGCCCGGATCCCGAATATTATCGGCGTATCATCAAGGAGAGCGAAAGTAACCTTGCCTACGCCAAAGCCAATGCCCGGTTGAAAGCTGACCTATACGTGCAATTCGGATTATCCCAAACCGGACTCGACATCGGTCAATCCTTCAGTAATCTTATGCACCAGGAATATGCAAGTGTTTCACTGTCGCTACCTATATTGGACTGGGGACGCGGACGAGGTAAGGTGAAGGTGGCAAAGTCACAGCTCGAACTCACGCGCACCCAAGCCGAACAAGGTATGAACGACTTCACCCGGAACGTTGAGAAACTTGTGTTACAGTTTAATATGCAGGCACGGAAAGTACGCATCGCCGCACTCACCGACCGCAGAGCGACACAGCGTCACACCGTGGCAAAGCATCTTTATGTGATGGGACGTAGCAGCATACTCGATCTTATGTCGGCAGTAAATGAGAAAAACTATGCCAAACGTAATTTCATCACCACGCTCCGCACATACTGGAGCCTATATTATACGCTCCGCAGCATAACAGCCTACGACTTTGAGCGTAACCTCCCCCTAACCGAAGAATTACCACTTAACTAATCTACCCCTGATATGGATATTCAACTGAAAAAGAAACCCTGGTATATAAAATACCTCTACCACATCCTTGCGGCAATGGCTCTAATTGCCCTGATCGTCTACGTCAGCATTCTTGCTTTCGGTCCACATAAGCTGAATATCGACGCCGAGGACTATAAAATAGCCGAAGTAACGGAGACTCCCTTTATGGAATATCTCGATGTGGAGGGATTGGTGCAACCGATACAGACCATACAGCTTAACGCATTGGAAAACGGTTTTGTGGAGCGCATAGTAGCCGAAGAGGGAGCTATGCTCAATGTAGGTGACACTATTCTTGTGCTCTCCAACATAACCCTTCTCCGCACCATAGAGGATGAGGAGGAGGAATGGCAAAACCAGCAACGCAACTATCAGGAGCAGGAGATAGAGATGGAACAACGCTCAATCACCCTCCGTCAGCAGGCACTCGACGCGGAGCACCGTATGTCGTCGCTTGACAAATCGCTGAAACAAAGCCGTGAAGAATATCGTATGGGCATCAAGAGCAAAGCGGAACTCGACGTGGCAGAGGAGGATTACAGTTATGAGCATAGGAAAGCCCAATTGCAGATACAGAGTCTGCGCCACGATTCCGTTGCCACTCACCTTAAACGCGAGATGATACGCGCCAACCGTGAGGCATCGTCGCGCAAGTTATCACGCACTGCCGACCGTACACGAAACCTCATAGTGAGGGCAAACGTGGCAGGACAGCTGAGTTTCCTGAATGTCACGTTAGGTCAGCAGGTGGCTGCAGGAGCAAGTATCGGTGAAATAAAGGTGCTTACCGAGTATAAAATGCACGTTACCCTACCGGAATATTACATCGACCGCATCATAACAGGTCTACCCGCCAATATACAGTACCAGGATACGAAATTCCCTCTACGAATCAGCAAGGTGGTGCCGGAGGTGAAAGACCGACAGTTTGCCTGTGACCTTCTCTTCACCGCCGACAAGCCCTCCAACATCCGGCTCGGTAAGAGCTACCGTGTGCAGATAGAGCTTGCAAAACCTGAAACTGCCCTTGTAATCTCACGTGGCGACTTCTATCAAAACACCTCTGGTCATTGGATCTACCGTCTCTCCCCCGATGGCAAGACGGCTCGTAAAACAGAGATTGAGCTTGGTCGGCAAAATCCTCAGCAATACGAGGTAATATCGGGGTTAAGTGCCGGCGACAAAGTGCTGGTGAGCGGTTACGACAAATTCGGCGATAACGAAGAGTTGGTGATAAAACAATGAAAAAGATACTGATATGATACTGCATAATTTGAAGGTTGCCTGTCGCAATCTGATGAAATATAAGCTTCAGACCCTCATCAGCGTGGTGAGCATAGCTATCGGCATCGTCACACTGTCGTTTGCACATTCCGCATTGCTGAATTTCAGGCTGTCTGCCATCTATGACGAGCCATATGCCGCTCGCGCATATGAATTGTCTTTCACTTCAAATGATGAACAAAGAGATGAGAGGATTAGTCTTGATATAATCCGTGCTGTAAAGCGCGACGGCGGACCCGTTAGCGCAGAACAAATAGCAGTGCCTCAGAGTGGACGAATGGGTATGACGGCAGTGTTTCTACTGTCTGATTCCACTGTGCGTAAAGGAGAGATAAATGCAGAATTTATTGACCCTGCCTATCCCAATTACGCAGGTTTCCGTTCGGCACTTACCGGTAAAAAGATAAAGAAGCTGCGCCCGGGCGAGGCAATAATAGGTGAAGATCTGGCAAAAACAATTTTCTGTGGTAAAAATCCTATCGGTGCCGTTCAGACACGCACCTACGATTTCCAGCCAATGCCCGTCACAATCGTGGACGTGTATAAATCGTTGCCGGCAAACGAAAGAAACCGGGGTGAGGATGCACTTTATTTCTGTATTGCCGATAAGATTGAAGACCAAAATCTGGATAACTATTTCTTTGCGATGTGGATAAATGTAGTGCTTAGAGAAGGCTATACAGAGCAGCAACTTTTGCAAGAGGTAAAACAACGTGTTGAGCCGTTAGGATTGGAGCCGCACCTCTCAAATGTACTGAAGAAGGATGATGTAAGATTCCTATTTACCCTTAAATCAATCTACTACATTATCAGTTCACTCATCCTTTTGGCTGCGTCAATCGGATTTATCCGACTTCAGACCCAATTATTCCGGCTAAGACGGCGTGAGCTATCGCTTCGCAATGTGAATGGGGCAAGCAGACTACAACTTTTCGGATTGCTTATCGTAGAAGTGGCTATCACCATAGCCTTGTCAATTGTCGTAGCTGTCGTGCTCGGTATCTTGCTTCAAGACTTTCTTAATACCGACCTTGTTATGATAGCCGACTCCGGTATTAAAATCAAGGACTTGTGGCTCTACAGTCTTGTGATTGGAGGTGTATTGTTTTTAATTTGCAGTATGATAGCCTACTTTACTCTCCTTCGTATTTGCAACGCCACACGCAGCATTGCAGCCAATATGCATAGGAGCAGAAATCATATTTTCCGAAATGCAATGTTAGGTATTCAGTTAACCATCAGTCTCGTGTTTATATGCTCTACCCTCATCTTGGCAAGAGGAGGAGAAAAGATGCTGGAAAGGAATAATATTCCTGAGAATGATGATTTTTACAATGAATGTCTCTCACTATGCATATCTAACGCGGCGAATATGGCGAGCAAAGAGCGTCTCATCAATGAGATTAACCGACTTCCCGACCTCGATAAGGTAATTAAGCTTGACCACTACTACAGTCCTATTAAGGAGATAGAAGAGAATCCGGCTGCCAAACAAAAGTTTGAGAAAAACAATATCTTTATGTCTTATATCACCAATGACACCACCGCCCTCTCCTTCCTCGGAATGGATGTAAATTGGTTTAACCGAGACGTGAACAAAAACGAATGTGTACTTATCTC
>CAMWTL010000171.1 GCA_947177145.1 uncultured Porphyromonadaceae bacterium | reverse complement strand
CAGCGCAGATGCCACCCCAAAGCTGTTCCCAAGCTGATTCGGGGAAGTCCTTGCCGGTATAATCCTTAACGGCAGCCTTGAAAAGCTTAACGAGTTCCTTGAGATCGTCAACGTCGAGTTCGTTGTCAAACTTAACGCCTTTCTCCTCCTTAACCTTATCCATGATAGCCTCAAAGGGATCGATGTCAGTCTTGCTCTTTGGCTTCATGCCAAGCACCACGTCGCCATACATCTGGACGAAACGGCGGTAGCTATCCCATGCGAAACGGGGATTGCCGCTCTTCTCAGCCATTGTCTCAACAGTGGCATCGTTCATACCGAGGTTAAGGACAGTGTCCATCATACCGGGCATAGAAGCACGAGCGCCTGAACGTACAGACACGAGAAGGGGATTAGAGGAATCGTCGAATTTCTTACCGGTAAGCTCCTCAACATGAGCAATAGCCTTCTCAACGTCTCCCTTGATGTCGGCTACCACTTGGTCGCGGCCATATTGTGTGTATTCAGTACAAATCTCTGTAGTGATGGTGAATCCGGGAGGAACGGGCATTCCCAGGAGATTCATCTCTGCAAGGTTGGCACCTTTACCACCGAGAAGGTTTCTCATCCCGGCATTGCCTTCGGCTTTACCGTCGCCAAACGTATAAATCGCTTTTGCCATGTTTAATATAATGATTATTAATAGTATAATTATAATTCGTTGTTCATTTCCTCTGAAACGAAAGGCCTTTATCGGGGTCTTAATTTCGGGTTGTAAGGCAGGGTAGTTAACGGTGTTTTAATTTACTCTGCCGATTTACACTTGCAAATTTAGTAAATATAAATGGATTTCACTAATTTTGCAGTCATAAAATATGTCAAAAATGGCAAGAAAAAGAAAAGAACTTCCCGAACTCCAAAATGTGGAGATTACAGGAGTGGCAGCTGAGGGGAAAGCCTTGGCAAGAGTCAAGCTTCGCGAGACGGACGAAACGCCGATTGTGGTGTTTGTCCCGTATGCCGCTCCGGGCGATATAGTGGATCTTAAGGTTGACAAGAAAAAGCATAGTTATGCCGAAGCTCATATCACACGCATAGTGAAACCTTCCCCATTGCGCATCGTGCCCCCTTGCAATGCTTTCGGCACCTGCGGCGGCTGCAAATGGCAACACCTTCCCTATGAGGAGCAGCTGAAGCAGAAACGTCAGCAGGTGGTCGATGCCCTTGAGCGGATTGCCAAGGTGCCTCTTCCTGAAATTAAGCCTGCTTTGGGTTCCGGTAAGGTTTGGGAGTATAGGAATAAGATGGAGTATACTTTCTCCGATAAGAAATGGCGTCCGTGGGAAGATATTAAATCGGGCAAGGAGTTTACAGACTCCGGAAATGCTCTCGGTTTTCATATCCCCGGAGCGTTTGATAAAGTTTTACATATAACAAATTGCCGACTTCAGGACAGTCTAGGCGATGAGATTAGAAATTTCATATATGGGTTTGCCGAGGAAAACGGCTACTCCTTTTATAATATAAAGGAGAACCGTGGACTTTTGCGCACGCTTATGCTCCGCATAGCATCGACAGGACAAGTGATGGTATGTCTTACCTTCGGGGAAAACGATCCGGAGAAGATAGAGAGAATATTGAATGCGGTGAGAGAACGTTTCCCGGAAGTCACCTCAGTTCTATATGTAATCAACCTTAAACTCAACGATTCAATAGCTGATCAGGAAGTGATTCCTTTCTATGGACCGGAATATATAGAAGAGGAGATGGAGGGTCTGAAATTCAGGGTCAATGCAAAGTCTTTCTATCAGACAAATTCCCTTCAGGCTTACGAGCTTTATAAGGTGGCTCGTGAGTTTGCCGGACTGACACCCGATTCCGAAAATCTCAATTCTGATGTCAAGGCTCAGGCTAAGGAGAAGCCGTTAGTTTACGACCTTTACACCGGCACCGGCACTATTGCCAATTTCGTTGCTCGACAAGCTCGTAAGGTAATAGGTATCGAATATGTGGAAGAGGCGATAGAGGATGCGAAGCTCAACGCGAGAGTCAACGGTCTCGAAAATACTTTGTTTTACGCGGGGGATATGAAGGATATTCTTACCGACGATTTCATAAGAAAGCATGGCAGACCGGAGATTATGATTGTAGATCCGCCACGAGCCGGAATGCACGAGGATGTGGTCAAAGTAATCTTAAATGCTGCCCCCGATGTTATAGTCTACGTGAGCTGTAATCCTGCTACCCAGGCGCGTGACCTTGCATTGCTTGACAAGAAATATACGGTCGAGGCAGTGCAGCCGGTCGATATGTTTCCGCATACACATCACGTGGAGAACGTTGTGAAGCTGAAGCTGAAACCGTAAACCCGTAAGACACCGAAAAATATTAAGAAAAAATGGAAAACAACGCTAATTTGCTTACTCCCCTTGAGCTGCTTCAACGCCGTCATTCAGTAAGGGCATATAGTGAAGCTCCGGTACCTCCGGTTCTGCTAAATAAGCTGAAAGCCACCGTGACGATGATTAATACCCATCAGCACGGGTTGAAATTCCAGATAATAACCGACGATCCGGAGCCGATGAAAGCGTTCAGCAGAAGTTATGGAAGCTTTACCAATCCGCGCAATTATATGGCAGCCGTCGTAGACACGGCGGTTGAAAACGTCTACGAGCGTGCCGGATATTTTGCCGAGCAGTTTGCCATAAAGGCTGTTGAGATAGGTCTTGGCACCTGTTTCGTGGGTGGCACTTTTAACTCCGGGAAAGTGAAGGCACAGCTCAGGGCAGGGGAGAAGGTGGCGTTTATCGTGCTTTTCGGCTTTCCTTTGGGTAAGGAGAAGATTCTCGCCAAACTCACTGTAAAATTCGCTCACCGCAAGACAATGACAGCAGCCGATTTCTTTGAGCCGACAGAGGAAGCGGCACAGGCAATGACAATGTTTCCTGATCTGAAACTTGGGCTTGAAGGTATAGCTTGTGCCCCCTCCTCGCTTAATAAGCGTCCTGTGAGGGTTGTGCTGAAGGGAACGGGTGAGAATGTTGTGCCTTGCGCCAAAGTGGAAGAGGTAACCCCCACGAATCTCGTTGACTTGGGTATCGCAAAGTTCAATTACAACTATGCCACCACGACCGAATGTGCGTGGGGTAACGGCGCATCGCTTGTAGATTGAAAAATTTATGCTAATTTTGCATTAGTTTTACAAGTTGCTTATGAAGTTAAAAATTAGACATATCCCGATATTGGGACTTGCATTGGCCTCCACATTCTCTGTTTTTGCGGCTACACCTGACTTGCCACGGACTGAGATTTTGGGAAAGGAATATTATTATCACGAAATCCAGAAAGGGGAGTCGATATATGGAATTGCCAAACAATATGGCTGGGACCTTGAGGAGCTTGTGAGATTAAACCCCACTGCATCTTCAGAGATGAAGAAGGGGACACGCTTGTATTATCCTACCGGAAGAGTGACTATTGTGACGGATTTGGCTACAGACCAGTTGGTAGAGCCTGTAGACGCGGAGCCTATTCGCCATAAAGTGAAAAAGGGTGAGACGGTGTATGGCATATCAAAGCAGTATGGTATTCCTGTCGAGACGATATATGCTCTGTATCCCAATGCAAAAAATGGCATTAAGGCAGGCGAGATATTAGAATTTCCTCAGAACGATGCTGATTTGGGCACCCAATACCTTTACTACGTCATAAAGCCGGGCGATACCTTATATGCCTTAGCCAAGAAATATCAAACCACTGTCGAGGATATTCTGACTGCTAATCCGGGTGTGTCAGAGAAGAATTTCAGAATCGGAGAAACCGTGAGAGTGAAAGTCAACTCCAATTCCAAGAATGTGCAGACCGAACTTGTGGAAGAGGAGCGTTTGGCGAGCATTGACACTTATAAGGTGAAGAAGAAAGACACATGGTCAACCATTTCCAAGAAGACGGGAGTGGATGTCAACACTCTCAAGGAGGCGAATGAGAACACCCGTCATCTTGAGAAGGATGAGGTGATTAACGTCCCCGTCATGCAGACTGTGCAGGTGGAGAAAGAAGTCATTGCCGAGGATCCGCGAGAACTCACATCGGAGGGTATTCAGGAGATTTACGATTCGATTCATCAGGTTGATTCGGATCTCCGGCAGCTTCGTGAAGTGAGACTGGCTGTGCTTCTCGATGAGCCTACCTCTAAGAAAGACATTGATTTCACCAGGGGTATGCTTATGGCTTTGGAGGATATGAAGGACGCTCCCTATAAGATTGTATTTAAGGTGATAGATGGCAGCGTTTCCACGGAAAATGTCACGAGGGCTCTCGACAACTTTGAGCCGAATATCCTTGTGGCCACTGCTGACAAGTCTTTCCCGGCATTCCTTGCGGATTACGGCGAAACCAACCATATAGAGGTGGTCAACGCATTCGATGTGAGGAATGAGCTTTTTGAGGATAACCCTTCAATGGTCCAGATTCTGCCGTCTCCCGCTTTCTTCAATGAGCAGGTGGCGGAACGCATTGTATCGGACTATGACAGGAGTCAGCTCATCTTTGTGGGTACGCCCGATCCGAATGATGCCATTGCTGAGATAATTAAGGAGAAATTTCCTGCCAACAAAGTGAAAAAGGTATCCACCCATAACTTGGGTGACTATGACTTTGCTGATAACGGATCTTACCTCCTTTATGCCTATCCTCAGAAGAGAGACGAGGTGAAGTCGATACTCGACGTGGTGGGTCACATTAAGGAGAACTCGGCTGCTGACATCACCATTGTCGGTCGCCCCAGTTGGGTTACTCTGACCGAGAACTTCCGCGATAACTTTAATGATGCCGAGGTGATTGTGCCTGCCCGTTGTTGGTTTGATCCGGAAAATGAGGATGGGAAGATCTTTAATGACCGCTATGCTGATCTGTTTGGTGGCACTCCTGTGAAATCGTTTCCCAACTTCGCAGTGTCAGGTTTTGATATAGCCAATTATTTTATCGACACCACCGTCAACAACGGAGGCGACTATAATAAGACAGCCTACAATACCTCTAAGGGACTTCAGACCGATTTCAATCTGAAGCGTGTCAGCAATTGGGGTGGATTTGTAAATCCGGTGGTGTATCTGCTTCGCTTCCGTCCGTCGGGTTATGTGGATAAAATCACTCTGTAATTTAATCCGGATAAAGAATGAAATCTATTAGGAAGATTGCGATGTCGGCATTTTTGGCAGCAGCTTCCCTGTTGCCAAACAGCATGGAAGCACAGACCCACTATAGCTCGAATGTTGCGATAGGTGTGAAGGGAGGTATGGATTTCTCTGAGGTATTCTTCAATCCCAACGTGCGTCAGAAATTGGCTTTGGGCATTACAGGTGGCGTTATGTTCAGGTATATTGAGGAGGATCATTTCGGATTGATTGCCGAACTGAATTTTGCACAGAGAGGCTGGAGCGAGAACTTTGAGGGTGCCCCTTATCATTACACACGCACCACCAACTATGTGGAGCTGCCTTTGCTTGCCCATATCTTCTTTGGAAGAAGAGGCAGGTTCTTCTTTAATGCCGGACCGCAGGTAGGGCTCTTCTTGGGAGACAATGTCAATGCCAACTTCGATCCCAAGGAGATGGCAACCCTTCCGGATTTTCCATATAAAAACCGAATGAATGAACAGATGCTTCTTAAGGTGACGCAAAAGATGGATTATGGCATTTCTGCCGGTTTAGGTGGTGAATTTAATCTGAATAAAAGAAATTCATTAAGTTTGGAGGCGCGATTTTACTTTGGGCTTGGCAACATTTTCTCTGCTAAAAGAACCGACACATATTCCGCATCCAATCAATGGTCGATAATGGCTACCATCGGATATTGGCTGCGAATCAAGTAATGACCGCGATACAGATGAGGGTTAACGTCAGCGGGCGTTAAGGGTTTGAAAAGCAACCCCCCCGAAGGTAAAAAAAAAACAAAAGGGAACGATTGTTTTGTTTTAGGTTGATAGATA
>CAMWTL010000170.1 GCA_947177145.1 uncultured Porphyromonadaceae bacterium | reverse complement strand
TCAGATACATGGAAGATAATCATATGAGCCAAAAGGAATTGGCTGATAAGCTGGATGTGTCTCCACAGTATATCAACAAATTCCTTCATGGTCAGGAATGTGACATCAAGGTTTCCACTGCAATTAGATATGGGAAGTTACTAAATCTTAAACTTATAGATATTCCGGACTCTGACGTACAAGAAGATACTGCCGTTGTAAATGAGATATATCTATTCAAAAATTGTATTCTGAAGCCATATATTCAGAAACCTTATTCCTATGATTGCATAAGCAATCGTGTAATTAATCAATTATATAGCTATAATTAATTATGGAGGATATAAAATTTTCACTGAGAGGTGTTACTGTGGAACAATTTGCGACTGTCTTTGAGCCGGAGAACGATAAGATTGAACTCAATCTGTCAATTCCTGTAAAGACTAATTATGATAATAGATCTTTAGCAGTTGGGGCAAATATCCGATATATTAATGACAGAAAGCCCTTTATGATAGTCGAAGCTTTCTGTCATTATGAGATAGAGGAAGAATGTTGGAATGATATTTCAGAAGGAGGCACAAAGGATGTGGTTCTCCCAAAGGAATTGATGGATACTTTTGTGAGAATAGCGGTTGGTGCTATTAGAGGCATAATATGTGTCAAAACCGAGAATACATCTTTTGCTAAGTATTATTTGCCTCTCATTGAAATTAGCCCTTCTCAAGAGGAAGGGGATTTTGTTATTATAAAGAAATAAAGTAGTTTTTAGGCTACAGTTCTTCGCCAAAAAGTCGCACTACCCGGTCATTTATAATCACTCCTGCATTCATATCCCAATTATCATCATTACTAAGAGTAAAGACGAGTGAATAATTGTCTTGTCTATCGAGATATTCTTGATTCGACAGGTTCTGGTCGTAATTGTCTTTTACAAGAAGTAGATAATTTATTAGTGGGATATTTATGATGTCATTATTATTGACGCGACTGTTCACTGTCAGCCTCGCATCAGATCCGGTTATCAATCGTCCGGTGGAGAGTTCAAATGTACCATTTGTCCTTTTCCACGGATAGTATGTCACTGCCGGAGCTGTGAGAATGGAGTTGTCCCAAGCATATTTGCCATTAGCATCTGTGATGGTAACCCAGAAATCTGAACCGTCTACAGGAGTGCCATCAGCATATTGGAGTATCACACTGATATCTTTAGTGTCTTTTATCAAATGGAGCGTTACGGTATTAGACGAGGCATTTCCTGAGCCATATACTACATTTACACCCGACAAAGATGCGTTAAAGAGTCCGGATAGATATTGGTCGGATACGTGTAAGCCGTTTGCATCAACAGTCTTTATGGTGACTTCAAGCTCATCTTTTGATTTTGGTTCATAGGAGGATATGTCAACTGCTTCATTTCCATTCAAACCACACCATGCCACCAAATCATATTTGCCTTCTTTGAGGTCAGCGTTGAGCTGGAAATCCTTAGCTGTAGATTCTGAAACCGATGACGCTCCACTCCAAGCGAGGGCACCGCTTGAATCAAAAGCCCAAACATTGACGGATGATACTTGCTGCTGAAATGCATTCGTCCACAACATATTATAGTCATACACGAATTTTATACATAGCTTTGCTGATTCGGTGGTGTGATCCGGTTCAGAATCAGAACTACAGGCCGAAAGAAGTAATCCACAAGCCAACGCCCCTAAATAATAGAATTTCTTCATAAACAATAAATTAAAATAAAACATAAAGAACTACTCAGATACCTATTGGTATGTAAGTATGCGTAAAACTAATGGCATCAACAATTTTCTAATTGTAATGTAGTTTTGCGTAAGTAATTACAAAATTAATATAATAAATCAGTTTTCACAAATTTTCTGAGAATTCTATCTGATTTTTCTATATCAGTATTTTAAAATAGGTGACTAAGAAAGTGTGTCAAAATAAGGATTTAACAATTTTGTAGTGACATGCCTTTGGTACATAAAGAGCGTAACTGATTTTAATCAACTATTGCGTACCAAATGCACGTCACTACACCAAATATTGAAAAGGCGGTGCGTCAATTATGACATACTGCCTTTTTGGGAATTAGAGGCGGCCGGTGGCGTTGAGGTATTGGGCTTCGGAGAGCTTGAAGATCCCGTAGGCTGCCACATAGTCATCCTGGGCTTGGCGATAGAGCGTCTGTGCATCGAGAAGATCGGTAATGGTAGACATTCCCGCCTCATAGTAAGCCTGATTTAATCTCAGATTTTCCTTGCTTTGGGCTATGGCTTCAGAGGCAAGTTCCATTTTACGATGTGCAGCAGTAAGGTTATCCCATTTGTCTGCCATCTCTATCTCAAGTTTCTGGCTAAGGTTGTCAAGCTCATTGCGGGCATTGGTAAGTTCGAGTGTTTTACGTTTTATAGCGTGAGAGCCGCCCCACCAGTCGGATATTGGCACTGCTACCGTTACCATAACTCCTCCGAAGTTATGATTCTGATCAAATATGTCGTGATAGAACCAGCCGGCACCGACACCTACCTGCGGCATATGGCTTCCGGTCTCCATCTTCTTTTCCAACTGTTTTGCCTCAACGTTTTTTTCGAGCAAACGATGGTCAGCCGTCTGACCGAGAGCCTGTGAAGCCGGTATCTGAAGAGCGGCAGGATAGGCAGGCACAGTCTCAGGCACCATCTCATTAACATCTGCCTTTGCCTCAGTGCCTAATCCCATCTGTTGGGCAAGAAGACGTTTCATGAGCTCTATGCCATTGTTGAGGTCAACAAGATCTGCACGATAACTGTTGCGTTTCAAATCTACTTTCAGAAGATCGTTGCGTGTCACTATTCCTGCATCAACAGCTGCTTTCACCTGGCGGTCAAGGGTATCGAGCATTGTAATGGCGCTTTCAACGGTATGTTTCTCAGCCTTTAGGGTCACTAATTGCCAATATAACGCTTCTGTCTGGAGCTGCACCATATCGGCACTTTGCTCCTTACGTATACGTGCCACCTCTTCGCCTACCTTGGCAAGCTTATTGCCGTTGACAATCTGTCCGCCCATAAAGACCGGTTGTAAAGCCCATATCCCTGCTGTCTTTCCCTTATTAATTATTCCAAGGGAGAAAAGATCGAGGACATCATATTGTATTACGTCGTTATGTGTCTTGAATGCCGACGCACCGGCAGAAATCTCCGGGAAATATTTGGTGAATGCCTCTTTACGGGTCTCTATGGCTGCCTGAAGATTGTTTTCAGCCGTACGGATATCGGCGTTATTTGCAAGAGCAAGTGTCTTGCATTGTTGCAGTGTATAGACCGTATCCGTAGAGTTTTGGGCTACAGCAATAATTGGAGTGGACAAAGCCATAACTCCGGCTATGATTATATGATTAATAAGTTTCATTTTACTACGCTTTATAGAGTATGCCATAAATCAGAGCAGATGGGTTTCAAGTGGTTTGGGAAGGGGTTGGTCAGCACCTTTCTGGCGTGACTTCATCATGCTGTAAGCCACGGGAATCACTGTAAGGATAAACACCATTGTGATTGGTGTGCCCCAGAAGATTACGACGCCCATAGGTTTCCACAACGCGCTACTACCCGTGACCATCGGGAGCACACCCATAGTTGCGGCAGCAGAAGTGAGGAAAATGGGACGCATTCTGCGCTTGGAGGCATTGAGCACAGCCTCGCGCACCGGCTGTCCCTGATTCCTCAGTTCCTCTGCATAGTCGAGAAGCACAATGGCATTTCTTACGAGAATACCCATAAGCGACACAATGCCGAGCACACAGGTAAGAGAGAGTTCTGTATCCTGAATCATAAGCCCCGCCGCCGCTCCGGGCATGCATAGAAGTAGGGAAAGAAGTAGCAGTAAGGCAGTGTCTGCTTGTGCATAGTGGAAGAGCAGAATAAAGAAAATGATTGCCACTGCCATTGCCAGACCGGAAAGTATTTCAGGAAGTGTATCCATTGTATTTTCCCATTCTCCTCCTCGTTCGATTGTGACACCAGCCGGGAGATTGAAACTTTTGAGGCTATCCATAAGCACTTCAGTGCGGTCAATGACATTGATGTTTCGTTGCACCTCTGCCAATACTGATACTGTGGGGACTCCATTATAGTGCGTCAGCATACCTGGGTGCCATTCCGGAACGATAGAAGAGATCTGACGTAAAGGCACTGTCCCAAGACCAATTACCGGCATTGGTTCACGTTCAAGCTCATCTATATTGCTTAGATGTGAAGTGGAGGTCTTGAGTGTGACGGGTATGCCATAGTTTCCTTCCCATACTGTTGCAACCGGAAGTCCGGCTGAATAACGCATTGCAAGGGTTGTCTCCATAAGTGTGGAGTTAAGTCCGAATCGCTCTGCACGTGTGTTGTCGGGTATCACTATAGCGGATGCAAGGGGATTACCAAGAGATGTGCGTACGTTTCGCATACCGGGCACGCGACGTGCCACGTCTGCCACTGAATCCGCAACGGCTTGTAGAGTCGCCGCGTCTCCTCCTTTGATTTTCAGCTGTATCGGATATGCAGCATTGGAATAACTCAACTGTTTGAATCTTACAAAAGCATCCGGGAAGTAACTCTCATATTTCTCGGTAAACTCATTGAGCACGTCGATAGTTGCGGCATTGCTTTTGGTGTTTACGATGAACTGTGCGAAGTCCGGTCCACCGACTTGTGGAGCATAGGTAGCTTGGAAGCGTGGAGATGAGCAGCCATGGAAGGATGCAATAGAAACTACACGCGGATCTTTTGAGAGGATGCGCTCAAGCGAGTCAGCCACCATAGTGGTACGCTCAACGGTTGTACCTTGAGGAAGGAATATCTCCACTGCAAATTGGTTGCGCTCCGCAATTGGCATAAGCTGGAGTGGGCGCGAAATAAAGAGTAGGGAACCGCCCACAATACAGAGGAGTCCAAGCAATAGAGTGGTCTTCGGATAAGCGAAACACCAATCTATCAATTTATTGTAGCCTTTTTGCATCGAAATGAAGAAGCTGAATTTCTTTTTGCCTGAGGCAATTGCTTCCTGCTGGAGCTTATAAATTGGCTTTTTAATGAGCCAATATTGCAAGAAGGGGACAAGAAGCTCTGCCAGTATAAGCGAAACAAAAAGGATGATTGTCATACCCCACGGGAAATCAGTCAGGAAGTCGCGGAACATTCCCTTTACCGTTATAAGGAAGGGAAAGAAGGTGACGGAGATGGCGAGTGTGGCTGAGAATATGGCTTTGAAGAACTCTGTGCCTGAGCGAAGTGTAGCTGAGTAATGATCCATACCCTCGGAGATAAGTTCCACATAGTCGTCGATTATCACGACAGAATTATCAACGATCATACCCAAGGATACAATCAGACAGGCAAGGGTCACTGTGTTCAACTCGATTCCGAAAGCATAGAAGAGTCCGAGTGAAATGAATATGGCAATGGGGATGGTGGATGCAGCAATTAGAGCAACATTGAAGGGGAGAAGAAGCATTATCACAATAACCACTGCGATAATTGCCACTAAAAGCTCAACAAGGAAATAATTGACTGAGCTATTGACCACAACCGGCTGATCGGTAATCTTGAACAATGTAACACTTTCCGGGATTTCGCTTTTGAATGCCTCAAGCTGCTTGTCGACCTCTGTGCCCATTTCCACTATGTTATAACCCTCCTTCATCTGCACGCTCAAAAGTATACACTTTTCAAAGTTATTGGTTATGTAGCTATCCGGATCGGGATATTCTCGCTTGATGTCTGCGATGTCGCCAAGTCTTACTACATTGCCGTCGGGTGTAGACAACACTATCATATCGGCTATGTCGGCAATTGAACTGACTGAACGTTTCACGATAATAGGTTGGCTGTAATGGTTACTTCGCAGAGAGCCTCCGGTAGTCTGGAATCCCTGGGCAAGTAGAGTAGTTCCGACTGTGGCTTCTGAAAGAGCGTAATGTTTAAGCTTTTCCGGATTGAGATATACGGCAATCTCTTCGTTCTGCTTTCCGGTGACGCTCATCGT
>CAMWTL010000169.1 GCA_947177145.1 uncultured Porphyromonadaceae bacterium | reverse complement strand
TATCCTTCAGCCATAAGACGCTGAGAAGCGAGACCCGGAATCTGGTCGAAGCCTAAGAAGTTAGGATCGTTGATGTCGTGTGTGCCGAGGTCGTCGAAGTTGGTGGTGAAGCCCTTCGCACCCTTAGCTGTAAGGATGGCACGGAGTGTAAGCTCTGCATGAGCGGCATTCCAGATCTTCTTATAACCCTCTGACTCGGGATTCTTGAGGTCGTCGGCAACAACATATTCGTTGAAGTAAGTCTCAACGAGAGCCTTGATGTCCTCTTCCTTAATCTTTTTATGGTAGTCCATGAGTTCGCTCACCGGAGTGTAGTCCACATGGTAGCCGAGACGCTGTTCAGCCTCAACCTTGTCGCCGTCGGTAACGGCTACGTTGTTCATCTGGTCGCCGAAACGGATGATGAGCATATCCTGAGCATCAGCCCAAGCCACAGCTACGCGCTCCCAAACGGCAATCTTCTTCTGAGCAGCCTCATCGGTCCAGTGGCCGACAACGACTTTGCGGTTGATGCGCATACGGGTCACGATATGTCCGAACTCACGGTCGCCATGAGCACTTTGGTTGAGGTTCATGAAGTCCATATCCATGTCGTTCCATGGGATTTCGGCATTATATTGAGTGTGGAAGTGGAGCAGGGGCTTATTGAGCTGCTGAAGACCACGGATCCACATCTTAGCGGGCGAGAATGTATGCATCCAGGTGATCACACCGGCACATTTCGGGTCGTTGTTGGCAGCGAGCATAACGTCGCTAACCTCCTTGGAGGAGTTGGCAGTGCCTTTGTAAACCACCTTTACGGGAAGATTGCCGGATTTATTAAGGCCGTCAACCATTTCGCGAGAATGAGCGTCAACTTTCACAACGGCATCGCCTCCGTAGAGGAGCTGGGCGCCGGTTACCCACCAGATTTCATAATTTTCGTACATAATTGTAGATATTGGATTTTGTCGATTAACGTCAACCGATATTTGATAAACACTCTTTGAAGATTGTTTATCAGTTAATAATTAATAATTTATAGTTAAGGACTCCTAAAATGAGATTGGCATTTACTGCCCGTAGTAGGCGTTAGGACCGTGCTTACGGTTGAAATGCTTCTCGATGAGGAGCGGGTTCATTGTCAGATTTGGATTGACAGCGAAGGATATTGAAGCCATCTTTGCAATCTGCTCAAGCACCACTGCATTGTGTACTGCCTCGTGGGGAGTCTTGCCCCATGTGAAGGGCCCGTGATTGGTGACGAGCACACCGGGAGTATGAATGGGGTTCATATCCTTGAAGGTCTCGATGATCACGTTTCCTGTCTCAAGCTCGTAGTCGCCCTTCACCTCTTCCTCTGTCATTTTGCGGGTGCAGGGGATAGCCTCGTGGAAGTAGTCGGCGTGTGTCGTGCCGATGTTGGGGAGGGGGACACCTGCCTGTGCCCATGCCGTGGCATAGGTGGAGTGGGTGTGTACCACACCGCCGATTTCAGGGAACGCACGGTAGAGAGCGAGGTGGGTGGGGGTATCGGAAGATGGTTTGAGGTTGCCGTCGACCACTTTGCCTGATTCGAGGTCAACCACCACCATATCTTCAGGCTTCATATTGTCATAGCTCACGCCTGAGGGTTTGATAACCACAAGACCCTTCTCACGGTCAATGCCGGAGACGTTGCCCCATGTGAAGATCACAAGGCCGTGGGCAACGAGTTCGAGGTTGGCTTTACAAACCTCCTCTTTAAGTTTTTCAAGCATATCAATTCAGTGTTAGTCAATTGTTAATGTAACGGTATAGCCTTGCCCCCCGTTTAGAGGTGGATTTGTCGATAAGTCCCGTAAGCTCGATGTCGGGATTGTCGGAGATACTTTTGCGGAAATTACGTTTGTCGAGTTCCTTTCCGGTGACACTCTCCACAAGCGTTTGCAGTTGGGTAAGTGTAAAAAACTCCGGCAGGAGATTGAATGCAAACGATCCTGTAAGTATCTTGCGTCGCATCACGTCGAGAGCACGGTCTATCATCTCTTGATGGTCGAAGCCGAGTGGTGGTAAGGCATCCACAGCCACCCATGTGGCATTGTGCTGGCTCACCGCCTCCTGGTCTACATCGGCAAGGTTGAGAAGTGCGAAATAGGCTACGGATATGACACGTGCCCCCGGATCGCGGTTAATCTCACCGAAAGCTCCGAGCTGACGTATGAACACGTTGTCAAGACCGGTCAACTCGCCCAGCACTCTCTTCGCAGCCACGTCAACACTTTCGTCGTCGTTGACAAAGCCGCCTATAAGCGACCACTTGCCCATTTCAGGCTCGAAATTCCTTTTCACGAGCAAAAGGTGGAGCTTGCCTTGGATCACCGCGAAGATGATGCAGTCTACTGCCACATAGAATTTGCTGAGATGGGAATAATGGTTGATAGGGGTTGTCATATGTAAAATTATAGGATTGCCGGAATATAGGATCTATACTCTTTCCGGCAACCCTTAAAGCTGATTACCAGAAATAGATGTAGAAGGCTGCAGTGATGCCGAGGATAATGATAGAGTTGATAATATCCCAGGCGTTCCAGCTCTGGCGAGTGGCGAGACGCTGCTCGGGAGTGGAGGTGCCGAATACGAGACCCTGAATCTTCTTCTCATCGGGAGCCTTGGTGAAGAGGCTGACTACGAATACAACGGCAATACAGAAGAGGAGCATAGCACCGCAGAAATAGAGCCAGTTGGAATCGTAGAAAAGATACTTGAACCAAGTGGGGTCGGTAGCCGGATTTTCCTGATTGCTAAACCAGATTTTAGCAGAAAGACGGGTGCAGCCGATAAGAAGGCCTGCGATAAGACCCCACATACCACCCTGTGCAGTGGCACGTTTCCAGACAATACCGACAAGGAAGGCTGCCGCGATACCCGGAGCAAGCACCGACTGAACATCCTGGAGATAGAGATAGAGCACATCACCTACAGAACGCATAACAGGAATCCAGAGGATACCGAGAATTACAATCACAACAGTAGCTGCCTGACCAATGCCTACAAGTTTCTTCTGAGGAGTGTTGGGCTTGAAACGCTGGTAGAAGTCGATGGTGAAGAGGGCTGCTGAAGAGTTGAAGAGAGAAGCAAGCGATGACATAAGGGCTGCGAGGATACCGCAGACGATAAGACCCTTAACACCGGCGGGGAGAAGTTTGGCTACAAGTGTCGGGAATGCTGCGTCGGAGTTGGGATTGCCTTCCGGAGTGAGGGGGAGGAAGTCGCCGAGCTGCTGATGGAGCGCGAAGGCGATCATACCGGGGATGAGGAACAGGAAGACGGGGAGGAGCTTGAGGTAAGCACCGAAGATAGTACCACGACGAGATTCCTTCTCATTCTTACCTGAGAGCACACGCTGAACAATGAACTGGTCGGTACACCAGTACCAGAAACCGATTACGGCAGAGCCGATAAGTGCGCCGAGCCAGGGATACTGTGCGTCGTCGTTGCTGCGGATGAGGTTGACCATAGAGTCGCCTGCCTCATTCACTTTCACTGCGGAGCAGATTTCCATCATCTTATCCCAGCCACCGAGTTCCTTAAGACCGAGCACGAGGATGATGAGTGAGCCGAGAAGAAGGATAGGAGTCTGGAGCACAGATGTGTAGAGCACGGATTTCATACCGCCGATGATAGTATAGATAGCGGTGATGACCACAAGGCCGATAGCGGCAATCCAGAAGAAGTCGATTCCCCAGAGGGTATCGATGCCGAATACCTGCTGGAATACGAGACCGCCGGCATAAACCGTAACGGCAACCTTGGTAAGCACGTAGCTGATAAGAGAAATCACCGAGAGAATCGTACGTGAGGTGGCGTTGTAACGACGCTCAAGGAACTCCGGCATGGTGATTACCATGGAGCGGGTGTAGAAGGGAACGAATACCCAGCCGAGGATAAGGATCATCCATCCTTGGATCTCCCAGTGAGCCATAGCCATACCGCTCGAAGCGCCTGAGCCGGCAAGGCCGATAAGGTGTTCAGAACCGATGTTTGATGCGAAGATCGAAGCACCGATAGCAATCCAGGTGGCGTCTTTACCACCCAAGAAGTAGTCGCCGGCGTTGTCTTGCTTCTGCTTCATCACCCACCAGATGATGGCGCAGAGCGCGATGACGAATAGACCAACGACAATCCAGTCTAATGTCTGCATAAAGTTAGGTTTTTATAGATTTGAGTTTATGGTGATCTAAGGGTAAGGCCACGCCCCGGGGGTGGAAGTGGTCCCCGGGGACGGGACCAACTTAATTTCGGGTTATTGTTTCACTGAGAATTTGTAGATGCAATGAGAGTTGTAGGTGTCGCCCGGGTTGAGACGTACAGAGGGCCACTGCGGCTTGTTGGGAGCGTCGGGATAGTGCTGTGTCTCAAGGCAGATGCCTGCATGCTGGTTGTAGACGATGCCCTTCTTACCTGTTACGGAGCCGTCGAGGAAGTTGCCGGAGTAGATCTGTACGCCCGGTTCGTTGGTGTATACGTCAAGCACGATGCCTGTAGCGGGGCTGTAGAGTTCGGCAGCCTTCACAGCGATGTCGTTGTTGTTGTCGAGCACGAAGTTATGGTCGTAGCCATTGCCGTTCTTCATCTGCGGATTGGAGAAAGCTTTGATGCTGTCGCCTACCACGCGGGGCTGGCGGAAATCGAAAGCTGTGCCCTCAACGGGTGCGAAAGTGCCGTCGGTCATATAAGTAGCGTCGATCGGAGTGATCTTCGAAGCGTTCACCATCAGTTCGTTGTTGGTGATTGGCTGTGTGGGGTCGCCGTTGAGGTTGAAATAAGAGTGGTTTGTAAGGTTTACAATGGTGGGTTGGTCGGTTGTGGCTGTGTAGGCGATGTCGATTGAGTTATCCGGAAGGAGGGTATATGTCACCTGGGCAGTCATGTTGCCGGGATATCCGTTGTCGCCGTCGGCAGAGTTGAGAGTGAGCACCACTGTAGAGTCGTTGGGCTGTGATGCCTGATAGACACGATATTGCCATCCGAGGTTGCCAAGCTCACCGCCGCCGTGGAGTGAGTGCTTGCCGTTGTTGAGGGGGAGCTGATACTCTTTGCCGTCGAGGGAGAATTTGCCTTCGTTGATACGGTTGGCGAAACGACCTATAGACGCGCCGAAGTCGGAAAGGTTATTTTCGGGGAAGTAAGCCTGTACGCTGTCGAAGCCGAGCACCACGTCCTGGAAGTTGCCGTTCTTGTCAGGCACCATCATCGACACGAGTCGCCCACCGAAGTTGGTGATGCAAGCCTCAGCGCCGTTGGCGTTGACGAGGGTGTAGAGGGCGGTGGAGTCCCCTTTGTATTCGGCTTTGAATTTCTGTGGGTCGAGTCCCGATTTGGTCAACTGAGGAGATGTGGCCTGATGGCTTCCACAAGCCGCGAAGAGCAGAAGAGCTCCGAAACCGGCTGCGAGTTTGATCTGTTTCATGATCTAAGTTTTTAGATATGTTTTAGTTTATAATCCTGATTTTGATTCGGTATTTAGATTTTGGTGTAAAATTAACACCCTACATTAGGGTCTGCAAATATATTTATATGTTCTACAACATATTTCTTGGTCAAAAATTCCTAAAAGAGTATTTGTGCGCCATATAGACCAAAAATAAGTGTATTTTCTACACTTATTTTTCTACAAATTCTAACACAATTGCAGATGGTTCATATCATGTCCGGCAAATGGACGCCGGCCACGGTCGAGGAAGCCGACACGGTCATAGAGGCGACGGGCGCGGTCATTGTCGGTGTCGCAAAGCAGACCCAAAGGTTTTCCTGCTTCGTCAGCTTTAAGTTTTGCGTCACGAATGAGCGCTTCGCCGATGCCGTGTCCCCGATATTCAGGGAGGGTCATAAGTGTATCGAGATAAAACTCGTCAGGTTCCGTCTCTCCCGGCACAGCTTCAATCTCTTCCGGTGTCATGCCCCAACCGAAAGTTTTGTTGGCTTCGGCAAAGAAGGGTCGGCGGAGTCTTCTCAGTTCGGCACCGTCATAGCTTACGCATA
>CAMWTL010000168.1 GCA_947177145.1 uncultured Porphyromonadaceae bacterium | reverse complement strand
GGTCCGGCTTGGATGGCGATGCGCATCAATCCGGCAGAGGCTGTAAAAGATGAATAAGGAGATTTGGAGTTTAAATGCTAATCAACGGAGGATTGAGAGGGTGCTTACCCATAATATGTTGGTGTATAAGAGAAATTTTTGTAATTTTGAGATATGATTCTGATTGTTGACGATGATAAGACGATAAGGCTCTCTTTGGGTCTGCTTCTTAAGCGGGCAGGATATGCCGTAGACAATGCCGCGACCCCCGACGAGGCGTTGGCAAAGGTGCGTCAAACTACCTTCGACCTTATCCTTATGGATATGAATTATAGCCGCAACACAACCGGAGAGGAGGGCATAGAGCTTCTTCGCAAGGTGAAGATTTTCCAACCTGATACGCCGGTGATCCTTATCACTGCTTGGGGAAGTATCGAGTTGGCTGTGGAGGGTATGCGTCGCGGTGCATTCGATTTCATAACTAAGCCTTGGAATAATCAGCTTCTTCTTCAGCGGGTGCAGACGGCTCTCAGTCTTAAGGAGGGGGAGGTGGCACCGACAGATGAAGAGAGTGCCCGGCCAAAACTGTTTGACCGTGGGGGAATCATAGGTAAGGATAAGGCACTAACCGATTTGCTTGCTACTGTGGAGCGTATTGCACCTACGGATGCCCCGGTGCTGATATTGGGTGAGAACGGCACCGGCAAGGAGATGATAGCAAATGCTATACATATCAATAGCCATAGGAAAGAGGCACCTTTTGTGATGGTGAATCTTGGGGGTGTGCCACAGTCGCTTTTTGAGAGTGAGATGTTCGGCTATGTGAAGGGTGCTTTCACCGGGGCTGTCACCTCACGCAAGGGACGGTTTGAGATGGCTGACAAAGGTACGATTTTCCTTGACGAGATAGGCGACCTCGATATGAGTTGTCAGGTGAAACTGCTGAGAGTGCTGCAACAGCATACTTTTGAGCCGTTAGGCGACAGCCGTCCGAAGAAGGTGGATATAAGGGCGGTGTGTGCCACAAATGCCGATCTCCCGGCTATGGTCGCTGACCGCACTTTCCGCGAAGACCTTTATTACCGCATCAATCTTATCACTCTCCGCCTGCCCCCTTTGAGGGAGCGGCGTGACGATATTCCACTTCTTGTGCGTCATTTCGCAAAGGAGACTGCCCGAAGTATGGGGTTGGCTGTGCCGGAGATTCCCGGGGAGACAATGGAACTGCTGACGCGCCTCCCTTATCCGGGTAATATACGCCAACTGAAGAATATGGTGGAGCGGGCTGTGCTTATCGGCGACGGCACTCTTAGGAGAGAACTTTTCAGCGATCAGGCTGAGGCATCAGGTATCGACATCTCTGCTCCTGCGGTGGCTTCGCCCACTCTTGACGATGTGGAGCGCAATGCTATAGCGGAGGCTTTGGAGAAGTCGGGAGGTAATCTCACGAGCGCGGCACGTTATTTGGGCATCACGCGCCAGACGCTTTACAGGCGTATGGAGAAATATGGATTTAAGTAAGGCTATATGAGATACTGGCTTTTCGGTCTGATTCTTTTTTCGATGGTCGCCACATATGGTGTGGTGGCTTTTCTTCCACATAGTTATTTGTGGATTACTTATGTGGTGCTCGGTGTGGAGGCATTGTTTTTGTTGGTGCTGTTCAGAAGTGTGCTCAAGCCGGCACAGACCGTAAGGCACGGTATGGATCTTATAGCAGCGCAGGATTTCAATAATCGCTTGGTAGATGTGGGTGAGCCTGAAGCAGACAGGGTGGTGAAACTGTTCAACACTATGATTGACAAGCTGCGCAATGAGCGTTTGCAAAATATGGAACGTGAAAGTTTCCTTCAACTTCTGATAGAGGCTTCGCCTATGGGCGTTGTGATGCTCGATTTCGACGGTAAGGTATCGTTGGTGAATCCATCTTTTTTGAAGATTACCGGAATTTTATCGGAAGAGAATGTTGTGGGGAGGGTAATAGAGGATCTCCCTTCGGAGCTTGCAAGACGTATGGCAGATGTACCTTTAGGAGTGAGCGAGGAGATCAGGAGGGGTGATATACGGCGCTACCGCTGCTACCATCTTAGTTTTGTCCAGAGCGGTTTTCCGCGACAGTTCTATCTTCTTGAGAGCTTGACCGAGGAGGTGATGCGGGCTGAGAGGGGTGCTTATGAGAAGGTGATACGTATAATCTCTCACGAGGTAAATAACACTATGGGTGGCGTGAGGTCGGTGCTCGATACGCTTCACGATCTGAGCGACAGTGACGATTTGAAAGAGGTGATTGAGAGCTGCGACAACCGCTGCGATCAGATGACACGCTTCATCAGTTCATATGCCGATGTGGTGAGAGTGCCTGAGCCGGTAAGGAGTAAGATTGAGCTTAATAAGATGGTAGGGGATATGGTGCCTTTCCTTCAGGGTATGGCTCCGGCAGATATGGCTTTGATTTTCGAACCTTATAAGGAGGAGATTGAGGTGGAGGTTGACTTGGCATTGATGCAGCAGGTGATTGTGAACATTGTCAAGAATGCCATTGAAAGTATAAATAAAGATGGTGGTATGATAAGGATTGTGATATATAAGCAGAATGAAAGACCTGTGTTGGAGATAGCTAATAATGGTGAACCGATTTCGGAAGAGGTTTCGACGCAGCTTTTCAGTCCCTTCTTTACTACAAAGAGAGAGGGACGGGGCATAGGCTTGACGCTCATCAGCGAGATTCTCAACCGCCACAATGCCACCTACTCCCTCAAAACCGGCAGCGACGGCATCACCCGCTTCCAAATCCAACTGTAAAATAACCACTTTCATATAACAATAATATATCTTTACCGTTATAGTAATATAGCTATAGCACTTCTTTTGAAAAAATAATATTACCAACGAGTTTTTCATAGGGTTTACCTTTAATAGATGCTATATCTAAATCTTATTCTCCATATTCTTACCAAGATGGCAAAACCAATAAGAAATACTCCCATATTAACCGACCGAGATGCATTTATATTTCGTCGTGAGAACGCTAATCTACCTCCGCTTGATGAGCGTAAGAAAGAGTGGAATCGCATTGCGCAAAGTGTAGAGCAGTTAAAAGCAATGATTACAGCGTTGCCACAATGAATACATCTACCAACGAAATGCCCTTTAAACGTCTTACTCCGGATTCAAAAATCCTACCTTTTGATTGTGGTAATCCGGATTTGACAGATTACTTGTTTTCATCTGCCAAGGCGGATATGAAAAAATTACTATCAGTGACTTATTATCTTGAAGCTGAGGGTAAGACAGTATTATTTTTTACTCTCTCTAACGATAAAATTGCAGAAATAACACAAAAAGGTGGTGAGCCTCTTTTCTCGAAAAGTTTTTTTAGAAAGATAAAAGATAAGTTTGGAAGAGCCAAACATCGGTCGGACTATCCGGCTGTTAAGATTGGACGTTTTGGGGTAAATACTGAGTATCAGGCTACGGGTAATCATTGGGGTTCCAAGACCTTGGACTTTATAAAATATTGGATGATTACTAATAATAAAACCGGCTGCTGTTTCATAACAGTTGATGCTTATGCTACAGCAGTCGGTTTTTATATCAACAATGGTTTTAAATTTCTGGGAGAAAAAGAAAGGAAGGGATATGAAACTTGGCGTAAAGAAAATCCTGATTTCCGTAATGGAAATATTAACGATGATATTCCAACCTTTGCTATGTATTTTAATCTCCTTTCGTTGA
Organism: uncultured Porphyromonadaceae bacterium; assembly: GCA_947177145.1. Classification (GTDB taxonomy): domain Bacteria; phylum Bacteroidota; class Bacteroidia; order Bacteroidales; family Muribaculaceae; genus Lepagella. The sequence continues at coordinate 2,308 of CAMWTL010000168.1, read as the reverse complement.
TTGCCGATTAATTACTCCTTAGAGGAATGGGTGGTTAAGGTGGGGACGGAGGTGTTGCCATCTTTTACAAGGATTGCTCGGATGTCTACATTACCGCTCGGGAGGGTTATTGGTCCGTTATAGATACTGGAACCGATAAGAGCCGGAGTAGTGCCATCAAGAGTATAGTGAATCTCTGCATCAGGATAGGGACTGTTCATAAAGATTTTACCATCCTCAATTAAAATACCCGGTTGACGCAGATGCCAGGTGGTGCCGAGACGTTCAAGACGTGGCAATTCCTTCTCACCGATAAGTATGTTGAAATCAGCTTCATTATAGGTTGGAGTCCCGTTCCAGCCTCGCTCCGCTAATCCCAAGCACTTCGGGAATAATAACCTCTCCATATCTCCACGACTACGGATTGTCTCGCCAAAAAGCTGACCCGATACACCTATCACTTTCCCTTTCTGATTCTCCTGGGGCGGACATATCTTTTCAGGATAACCTGAGAGTGTACGAAGCTCATCTACGAAACCACCCCAATAAAGTCCACGCTCTTCCGGATGAGGAGTATAGAGCATATCCATATAGAAGTAGTCAACATTGCTTATTATCACGGGATAACCCGCTTTTACACCTTTTATGGCAATGTTATCTTCCGGATTATGGGGCGAAACCCAACAATCCATTCCTCCTATCGTTGGTGCCACTTGGGTATGGAAATCTTCGTCATAGTCAGTGCATATGTCCTGCCAGCCATATAACGGGATATTACGGCTACGCATAATATTGGAAATATTTTTCACATATTCCCCTTGTAGGGCGTGACGTCCTTTTAAGCCAAGATTTTCCGACATTTGGATAGCAGCGGGGGAGCCGTCCCAAGCTCCGTCGGGTACTTCATCGCCTCCAAGATGAATGCCTATAAGTGGCACATCAGCCTCTTTATACATATCGGCAATCTCATCCACTACCTTGGCAATAAATTTATAGGTGCCGGGTAAGGCTGGATTCATCAGATTATCGTGATAAAGCTGGGCAGATGTATATTGTGAACTGTCTCCATCCTCGATAAGGCGGTAAGTCTCGTCACCTGTATTGCGTCGTCGCGCCTCCATAGCCTTGATTGCTGCACGTGCGTGTCCCGGTGACTCAATCTCAGGTATTACGGCAATACCTAATGAATCGCAATATTTTAAAAAATCTATAAACTCCTGACGTGTAAAGAAGCCGTTAGCAGTAGGTAGATTATGGTCGGGATCGCCTGTTCCTGCAAATATTTCCGGCAGGTATGCTTTACTGTCAAGTGTATAGCCACGCTTCGCTCCTACATCTGTCAACTCAGGCAAGCCGGGTATCTCTAAACGCCATGCCTCATCATCAGTGATATGGAAGTGAAGACGGTTGAAACGATAATCAGCCATCAGAGAAGCCATATCGTGCATCGTCTCAGGTGTCTGGAAATTTCTGGCTATATCAATCATCAACCCTCTATATGGATAATCAGGCCAATCCTCTATAACAGCACAAGGGAGTACACCACCGTTGGGCTCAAGCAACCGACGCTCAAGCATCCTGCGACCCATTGCTACCGCTTTCTCCGAAGCACCTTCAATAACGGCTTTTTCAGGAGTCAATGTGATTTTATAGTATTCCGGATTAACCAATGCACTGCTTTCCTCTGCATTACCCTGAGTCACAGACGGATTTTGTGTAATTAAAGCCTCAATTGGGTGACTTTCTGTAATTATAGTCTCAATCGGAACGCCAGCTTTAAATATGCCCTCTGTGAGTGTCACTTTCTTAAACGACGGCACAATATCAAAAGGACCGGGCTTTTCGCCTTGAATAAGCTTTGCGTTAAGTCTGTAGATTGAATCAGCCGGAAGCATCCAATTTTGCCATTTCGGATCAGCAAGTGCAGCATTAGCCATCGACTGCTTATCATGGAGAGCTACGGGTATGACACGTTGACCCGGAGTGACGGCGTGAAATGCCTCCGGTCCTTCGGCAACTGCCCTGAGCGGCCATTCACACTCCACATCAATCACAATATTTTCCTTTCCGGTGCCAAAATGAGGAGAGGTTATATAATAATATCCGGCATTTATCTCCACAATAGAATCGCCGGGGGATATGGCTTTCATCGGTCGAGGCAACTGTGTGAAGCAGAGCCTTGCAACTGAATCAGCATAATTGACTGTGAACCGCTCCACGTACTTTCCATCCGCACTCTCCGGTGTCAACAATTCCCATTTCACAGTCGGAATCTCCTCCTCAACCACCATCGGCGCATAATCCGGCACCGCATCCACCCGATCTTGAT
>CAMWTL010000167.1 GCA_947177145.1 uncultured Porphyromonadaceae bacterium | reverse complement strand
ATTTAGATTGCTCTGCGTTTCGCCTCGGCATAGGCATCAGAACCTTTAAATAGAGAGGGTCTTACTACCCAGCGTTGCACGCAATACGCCAGCACAAGATATACACCGGCAAGAATCCATAGGTGAATATAGTCATTGTGAACTTGCGATAGTGATGCTCCGTTTGCATTCATTCTTATGAATCCCTCTACACCCCATGTGGCAGGTACACAGTCGCTGACAAAATGCCAGAAAGGCGACATGGCATAGCGGGGCCAAGTGAGTCCCGAGAGGAAGAGGAATATTACAGAAGTGACCACCCATATCACAAACACCGATTCTCTTTCCCATACTATGCCTTGCAAGCAGAAGCCGAGTGCCACCGAGGCTATGCACATCGGAAGAAGGAAAGCAATAATCTCAAGGAAATCGCCTGCCATCGGGAAGGAGAACATAAGCGGGACATAGTGGGTGAGATATATCACCGGCAAGAAGATAATAGTGGCGTAACACATCATCTGCCCGAACATTGTCATTGCTACACTCGGAGCCTTGTTGACACCGTTGTAGCCCATAAGCTCCGGCTTTTCCCTCTTTGCGCCCCCTGCCATTCCGGCTGCCAAAATAATGCTTTGTTGCAAGATGAGAATCAGCACACCGGGCATAATGAACGAATCGAATCCGCTTTCGATGTTACCCATAGGAATATACTCGATGGGCATAAGGTCGCCGTCGGTGATGGTGGTTGCGAGAGGTGCTACCGTGTTGATTTTCTGGGTAAGCAATTCTGCTCCCATAGCTTGCGACACATTGGTGCTCGCCACGAGGAAGGAGCGGTAGCGGAGCAGAAGGCTCGATTCGCAGAAGAGCGCGGCGTTTCCCTGCTCACCTCTGCCTATTTTCTGTCCGAATCCTTCGGGTATCTCAAGTATGCCGAAACATTTCTTATCTGCCATGGCTCTCCGCGCCTCAAGAAGGTCAGCTGCATATCCTATCACCCATGCCTCCTGAGTGGCATCGAGATTACGCACAAGCTCACGGCTGATGCTGCTGCGGTCGTGGTCAACCACAATCAGCTTCACGTCTCTCACTTGCTCGGGATTGTAGATGAGAGAGTAGACTATCGGATAAGCCAACGGGAGGAGAAGAAAGAATATTAGCAATCCCTGGTCGTGAATCACCAGCTTAAACTCACGGCAATATACCTCCAGAAACTGACTGATTTTTGATTTTATATATTTCCACATAGATAAGACTGTTTAGGGGGCATATACCGGTTTTGCCATTTCCTTTTTTATACGCCACATTATTGTGAAGGGGAGAAGCATAAAGATTATATATGCCACAAACCATATTCGTGAATAATAGACGTGAACTCCGTCAAGAGCCTGGTCGATATAGATAAGGAAGTTATATCTTATCGGAAGAATCCAGCTGAATATGCCGATTGAGGTATACATGCTCTCCACAGGATAGGAGAAAGCAGCTATTGAGAAGGAGAGTATGCCTAAAAGAGCTGAGATTGAGAGCGAGAGACGCAGACTCGGAAGAATGCCGAAGAAGAACACTGCGAGTCCCTGACACGCGAACACGTACATCACCTCGGATACCGTTAGCCAGAACCAAGATCCATAAACGGGATAACCGTTGATCTTGAAGAGCCAAGATTCCATAAATATTGCTATCACAAGCCATATTATGGTCTGGGGAAGAAGCTTGGCAGCAAGAGCCTTGATTATTGACCCGTTTGCCATACGTAGGAGCTTTACAGATGTGCCATATTTTATTTCCTGACCTAAGGAGAAACAGGTGACAAGGAAAATCATCAACTGAAGCACACAGGGGATGAAGGAATTACACAGGTAGATGGCATAATTCATACCAGGATTGTGTATGGCACGCGCATCTATATTTATCGGGAGCATCAATGGTGTCACTTCCTCTTCGTTGGCTCCTATCACCGACTCCATCACGTTTAAGGCAATCCCAGCTTTGGTGTATAGGGCGGTGGTCTTGAAAGTCTTGAAAAGGAGAGAGCCGGGCACGAAATACGTCATATTGGTGTAGAAGGTTATCACCGGCTTACGTCCTGCGAAGAGATCCTGTTGGAAATCTTCAGGTATAAAGAAATAACCGAAAATCTCCCCCTCCTGCATCTTATGACGTGCTTCAGTGAAGCTGTTGCAATTAGCCACTAAGTCTACCATCTCCATTCCTCCCAACTGCTGGGTGACGGAGCGTGAGAGCGCCGAGCCGTCTTTGTCGACCATAGCGGCAGGCACCTTTATCGGCAGTCCGTTCTCCATAAGATTGGTGAGAAATAGGAAGCAGAATAGGGGCAGAATGAAGAAAGCCAACCAATAGATGGGCCTTCTCACAATCTGGAGTACGCTTCTTATGAAAATAGCTTTCATAACTCAGTAGGATGAAGGTGATTACTTTTGTTCCTCAAGAATCACCGACATACCCGGACGAAGGTTCTCAATATTTTTTTCAGGACGTGCTTTGATCTGGAATGTGCGGGCATCGAAGTCGCCGGTTGATTTCGTGGCTTGCCAGTTGGCGTAGGTGCCGAGGTCTTTGATGTAGAACACCTTCACTTCTGCTTCCTTGTCGAGGGCAGGGATTTTAACTTTTAACTTTGAGCCTAAGGTTATATCTTTAAGGAGAGTCTCACGCACGTTAAACACTACCCAGTGGTCGTTTTTCTGGAGCGACATAATCGGTGCGCCTGTAGCCACAAGCTCTGACACGTGGGGATAGATGGTGGTGATTTCACCGTCATAAGGGGCTACAAGATACTGATCTTCGAGCAGGGCGTTAACCTCATTCACGCTTCCTTTCGCTACATTTACCATAGCGAGGGCTGCCTCTTTGTCTTCTTTCTGTGCGCCTGACTTAGCAAGCTCATACTGGCTTTTTGCTGCCGATTCACCTGCCGTGGCAGCTTGGTAGGCGGCTTTTGCCTCGTCGCGTTTCTGTTCGCTCACTACTCCTTTGGCAAACAGGTTCTCCATACGCTCATAGGTTTTCTTTGCTATTCCGGAGGCAGCTTTTGCCTGCTGATAAATTTCGTAAGCGGCTTGCACAATCTGGGTACGGGTGCCTGCATCTACTTTTTTGTTGGCAGCAGCTGCAGCATTTTCCATAGCCTCCGCCTGACCCAAGCGGGCATCTATGAGAGTCGACTTGATTCTCACAAGTGTATCTCCGGCTTTGACTTTTGCACCCTCCTCTACGAAGATTTCTGCCACACGTCCCGGAAGTTTGCCTGATATACGTATTTCAGTGGCATCGGCTTGACCCTGCACTGTGTCGGGTCCCTGCTTGATTGCAAGGAAGCCGAAGATGGCAAGGGCAGCGATTACGATAAGTACAATCACAATGGTGAGGATGAGCATACGGTCTTTCTTGGTGACGGCTGCCTCATCTGAATTGGTCTGAGAAAGAGAATTGGTTTTTATATCGTTGGTAGCCATAGCGGTTGGAATTTTTTATCTATTGGAAATTTATATGGACTAAAACAGTTTTATTATTCCGGGGGTCGGTTAATTTAATGGTGGATAAGTTATTAGTAAATCAGATTGCCAAGTACTTTTGAAAGGTAAGTCTCGCAAAGGCGTATTCCGATTTCAGCGTCGATCTTTTCAGAGTTGGCTTTCAACCACGCTGTCTGGGCACCTATGACATCGTTGGTGGTCAGCACACCCTCCTTGAAAGCGAGCTGCGCTTGGCGCAGGTTCTCGTCGGCTTTCGACAGATTGGTTACGGTCATTGCGTAGGTCTTTTTAGCCTCATCAAAGCTGAATTGGGCTTGGCTCACCTGAAGCGACACCTTTTCTTCAGTGTCTTCAAGCATCAATCGGCTTGCTGTGGTCGTGGCTTTCGCTGCACGGTAGCGATTATAGTTGCCTCCCCAATGCCAAATTGGGATTGTTACGGCTGCCCCCACAGAGAAACCGCCTCCGAAACGTTTTTCGAAGCCGTCAATTACGTTTGGGTTGGAGAAAGAATAGGCTCCAATAAGGGCAATTTTGGGTAACATCTCGCCCATAGCCAGTTTTTCACGGCTTTGCAACATATTAATGCCTTGTCGCAATATCTCGAGATCTTGTCGGCGTGAATAGACCTCGTTTAGGTTTACATCAGTAGGAGCGGTGGCAGTGTATGCGGTGCGCAATTCTTCGTCGCGCAGTTCCATCTGTGTGTTCACCGGGAGACCGCAGAGCTGGGCAAGCGCCATACGCGACAATGACAGTCCGTTGCCTACCTTGGTCTGTGCTATCTTCGCCTCATTGAGAGCCACCTCTACGGTGAGCAGGTCACTTTTGGTAGCTACGCCCTCATCGAGCATAGCTTGCACATTGAAGCGGAGGGTGTCTACAAGATTCACGAAGCTGTCGGCGAGGCGCTGTTTCTCTTTTAGCGACACCACAAGCCAATAAGCCTCATCTACGGCAAACACTACATTTTGGGTAAGGCTGTTGCGGGATGCCTTAGCAAGCAGTTCCCCGTAGCCGGCTATCTCGTTGAGAGCCTTTATCTGACCTCCCATAAAGATTGGCTGTGTCAGGGTGATGGCTCCGGCAAATACATTATGGATGTCGTAGCTCATTGCCTCTTTGGGAATCACAGCCACTTCCGTAGGAATCATGCTCCCTGTAGCAGGGTCCGTTATAGGTTCTCCGGTAGGACCTTTGAGTATATTATACTGATATGTCTGCGAGGCTGGATCGAAACTCATTGTGGGGAGCTTCGCATCTTCGCCGAGCAGACGTATCTCGTGTTGGTTATACATGTATGTGCCGGTGAAGTCTATACCGGGCAGATAGGCTGAATTTGCCGCCTTTTTGTAGTACTCGGCACTACGGAGATTCTCTTCAGCCATCCGTATAGTCTTATTATTCCTGACAGCCATGTTGCGGCAGGAATCAAGGGTAACATCAGCAGCTGCCGGTAATACGGTGGTTGCGAGCGTGAGCAGTAAATATATTTTTTTCATACGTCTATTAAAGTTCTTGCTTCGATAGAGTTTCCTATTATATTATATGGAAAAGAAGTAGGTAATATAGCAGGATCAGGTCAAGATGACCTCTCAGTAGAAATTACAAAATTAAAAGCTTTTTGTTTAATTTTAACATAGATAAACCCTATAAATCTTTAAATAAGTAAAAAGGACCAATTTAAAATCCAAAATATCTAATCTTGGTAAGCTCTATATTGCAGACCTGAGCCTTGTAGAGTGACAAGTAAAAATAGTATCAAATCAGCTTAAATTGAAATGCAATGGGTCAATTTGTTGTGAACAATCCTTTAGTCTTGTTGTAAGAGTATAAAGGATATGGCTATATTTACATGTGGACGTGGAAGTCAGCAGTAAAATCAGGTGCGATATTATCAAGCCTTAAATTAGTTGTGCATTAAAATAAGGTGTTATGGAAGCCAGAGAGAAAAAAATATATAAGGTGACTTTAATCGGCACAGTTGTCAATGCAGTGCTGATAGCTTTGAAGTTCTTGGCAGGAGTTTTCGGGCGAAGCTCTGCCATGATAGCCGATGCCGTCCATTCGCTGACCGATTTTGTGACCGACGTGATTGTCTTGGTATTTGTGCATCTGTCGGGCAAGCCACGTGATAAGAGCCATGAATACGGACATGGAAAGTTTGAGACATTCGCTACCTTGCTTATAGGCGTACTGCTTGTAGGGGCGGGTATAGGGTTGATGGTAAACGGCATTAAACTCGTTATAGCCAGTCTCAAGGGTGAGGCGCTTCCCGAACCCAATTGGATTGCCTTGTCGGTAGCTATTATATCTATAGTGGCAAAAGAGATTTTATATCGTTACACTGCAAAGGTAGGTAAGCAAGTAAGGTCGGAGGCGGTAGTTGCCAATGCGTGGCATCATCGTAGCGACGCCATATCCTCTCTTGGCACATTAGTAGGTATAGCAGGTGCCATGTTCTTTGGAGTGAAATGGCGTATCCTCGATCCTTTGGCAGCTGTGGTGGTGAGCATCTTCATTATTAAATCCGGGTGGGACATTATCAAACCAAGCGTCGCCGAACTTTTGGAAGCTTCTCTGCCTGATGAGGAAGTGAAGGAAATTTCCGAATTAATAA
>CAMWTL010000166.1 GCA_947177145.1 uncultured Porphyromonadaceae bacterium | reverse complement strand
AGGATTTCCTGCCGATGACGGCTCACGGTATTTTTGCTGATGTTAAGCACGTCGGCAATTTCCACACTTTTCTTGCCGTAGGCAATGAGTTGAAGAATCTGCCGTTCGCGCCTACTTATTATTGCATCATTGGCTGTTGAGGTCAGCTCCTCCTTTATGCCGGTTGTGGCGTTGACAGCGAAGCTCTTACCTGTATAGTCGAATATCATGGGGCTGTATATGCAAATTGCATACATCACAGTCTCCATATTTTCATCAAGAATGTAGTACATCCTATGCAGTACATCCAATGAGTCCTTGAAGCGAAGTTTTGACATAAGAAAATACTCCTGCCTCATTTGCTTAGGGAGACGGCGAAGATAATGGAAAAACCTCAGTTCGGCAATAAATTTCTCCTCTTGCTCCTGTTCGGTCATTAGCTCCAGTATCTCCTTTTCCCAAATGGAATTTCCTGAAGAATAATCATCAATTCCGAGTCTTTTGGCGAATGTTCCGGAGAAAAGACGGCTCGTTCCCTTAGTTAAGTCGCTGACCACTACCAAAGCATTTTCAATTCGAGCTAATATTTCAGCATATTGGTATATCGAGATGTCTGTATGACTCACCTCATCCAATGCCTGCCCTCTTAATAGATTGTCAAGTTTCTCAAAATGGTTATTTTTAGCCATTGTATATTCAGAATAAAGCTGTTAACTTTGCAAAAATAATAAAATCTGCTGGTTATTCAATGATGACTGGGAAAGAAAAGTTGTTTTTAGGGTCTGAATCCCAATCATTGTTGATAACTTGGCAATTCAGCAAAGTAGCTAAATCAATATTCTTAAACGCATGAAACTGAGATATCTTATTATGGCGTTTGCCGCCACACTGAGCCAAACGATAATGGCTCAGACCCTTGAGAAAATGAACTGGTTTAACGAACCGAGTGAATGGAATATCAAAGGCGACAGACTCACAATGTCCGTAACTCCCAACAGCGACTATTGGCGAATATCCCACTACGGGTTTACTGTGGATGACGCTCCTTTCTACTACGCTGAATATGGAGGCGAGTTCGAGGCTAAAGTTAAGGTAACGGGTGACTACAAAGTACGCTTCGACCAGGCGGGTATGATGATACGTATCGACCACGAGAACTATATCAAGTGTGGCATTGAATTTGTCGATGGCAAGTACAATCTCAGTACCGTTGTGACTCACCATACGTCTGACTGGAGCGTTATCGAACTCGACAAACCTATAGAGGCATTGTGGATAAAGGCTGTGCGACGCCTTGATGCCATCGAGATCTTCTACTCATTCGACGACAAGGAGTATCACATGATGCGCAATGCATGGATGGAGGCCAACCGTCCGGTAAAAATCGGTATGTTTGCTGCCAGTCCCGACGGCAATGGTTTCAATGCCACATTCTCAAACTTTAAGGTTACTCATCTCCCCGACAAAGTCCGTACCGACTGGTTGCGTCAAAATGCGGAATGATTAAGTGATAAATTAAGCTGTTAAGCGGTGCAGTCTGAGAACCATTCTCTGACCGCGCCGCTTACTATTTATTTGTGTCTCCCTAATTTCTTCGGTTACCTATCAGTAATGAAAAGGGCGTTTATCGAAAGGTTCCTCTATATATTACCAAAGTTATATAAAAAATCGCTTTTTTTATATATCTTTGCGGTGTGATTGCCTTTGATCTTGAAAATGATATGGAGTAAGGTTTGATCCATTTGTTTTTAAGATTATCGGTTTTAGCATTTCCAATTATATTACTTTAGAATTACATCACCTTATAACTTTAAATCATGAAAAGATTTTACTATGCAGGTCTGCTTCTATCCGTTTTGCCTTTGAGTGCCTACGCTTGGGATGCCCCTACCATGGGGTGGAGCTCATGGAACTCATTCGGCCATCGCATTAATGAGGAGATAATACGCTCTCAGGCAGATGCAATGGTCAAAACCGGACTGCTCGATGCCGGATATAAATATGTCAACATTGACGACGGCGCATGGTGTGGACGCGACGAGGAGGGACACCTGAGAATACATCCGCAGCGCTTCCCCAACGGATTGAAGGACCTTGTGGACTATATGCACTCGCTTGGCTTGAAAGCGGGAACTTATTCAGACGCCGGACATAATACATGTGCCTCTTATTATGGAGGAGACACCGATGGCATAGGCACCGGACTATATGAGCATGATATTGAGGACGCTCGGTTCTTTTTCAATGAACTCGGTTTTGATTTTATCAAGGTGGATTTCTGCGGCGGTGACGCTCCCCAAAACTCAGAACGGCTCGAACTTGACGAGCGGGAGAGATATACAGCTATCTCAGAGGCTATCAAAGCTACCGGAAGGGATGATGTGCGCTATAATGTATGCCGGTGGGCATATCCCGGCACCTGGGTGGAGGATATAGCTACTTCCTGGAGAATGTCGCAGGACATCAATGCAAGCTGGGAATCGGTGAAGGGTATAATCCATCGGAATCTCTACCTTTCAGCGTATGCTACGAAAGGCCGCTTCAATGATATGGATATGCTTGAGGTGGGACGCGGTATGACTCCGGAGGAGGATAAGACACACTTCGGGATGTGGTGTATGATGAGTTCTCCGCTCCTTATAGGGTGTGATCTCCGTTCAATTGATAAGCGTACTCTTGCTCTTCTTACGAATGAGGAACTCATAGCCCTTAATCAGGATCCGCTTGCCTTGCAGGCTACTGTGGCTAAGAAAGAGAAGGGTGGATATGTGCTTGTAAAGGACGTAGATAAACTACGTTCCACTTCAAGGGCTGTGGCTTTCTACAATCCCACAGATGCCCCTCTCGAAATGTCGATAGATTTCTATGACATTGATTTGGGAGAGAATGTAGCTATGCGTGATCTCTTTGAGAAGGAGGATTTAGGTAGCTACAACGGTAGTTTTTCTGTTACTGTCCCGGCTCACGGCACACGCATCTATCGTGCCACGGCTGACCGTAGAACCGAGCGTCGGGTATATGAAGCTGAGACCGCGTGGATTGATGCTTATCAGGAGATTGACAATAACCAGGTGGTGAAGTCGGGCGTATATGAGGAGCGCGACAATTGTTCGGGCGGTGCGAAGGCTTCCTGGCTCGGAGCACGTGCCGATAATTCCCTCTCTTGGCGCGAGGTGTGGTCAGACGAAGGTGGAGAATATGAGATGACTCTCTATTTCATCACCGGTGAAAATCGTAAGATGACGTTGGATATAAATGGAGAAACAATTGACGTGCTCACTGTCAATTCCGGTGGCTGGGATACTGTCGGGTCAAAGACCCTTAAAGTCAATCTTCAGAAAGGGGAGAACACTATCACTCTCTCCAACGCTTCCGAATGGATGCCTGACATTGATTGTATGACACTCGTGAAGGAGGGTGACCTTGACCTTCTGCGCCATCGTCACCAGACTGCTTTGAACTCAGTGTTGAAAGTCAAGATTGACGTTCTTCCCGACGGTATGCGAGAAAATTTCCACAGTCAAATTCAGCAGCTCTCAGAACCGGAGGATTCACGCGATGGTTATGAATCCTCAACAGCTGCTCTGAATAAGCTTGAGATAGAGATGACCGAGGCTCTTCGTATATATGCCGATTATCAGGCTACGTATATGAAGGCTGAGGATAACATTGCTGCCTCTGCACCCTCGGAAGCTTTGGATGCCTTTGTAAGTTTCCTTGAAAGTGTGACCGGGAAGGCTAATGAAACTCTCAAGGTTTCCAATTTCAATGTATATCGTGAGGAGATAGAGAAAGAACTAAGGAAATATCTCCTTGACGAGCGTGCCTTGGTGAAAGAGGGGGAGAGCTGGGATCTGACAGCTTTGATTAACAATCCCTCCTTCCATACCGATTCTTACGGTTGGGACGAACAACCTGTATGGGGTAGCCACGTAGCTGAGTTCTGGAACAGATCGTTCAGCACGTTCCAGACTGTGAGCGGATTGAGAAACGGTAATTATGTGGTGTCTGTGCAGGCACTTTATCGTCTTGCCGGAAACGATGGTGGTGATAAGTATAAGAAGGGCACGGAGGTGATTCCGGCGCGTTTCATTGCCAATGACGAGGAGATACCCGTAGCTTCCCTTTACACTCATCCGCTTTCCGAAACTCCTGAATTGGATGCAATGTTGAGTGGTACGCACGTATTGAGAGGATATGTAAACTCAATGTACGGTGCTGAGCAGGCATTTAATCATAGTCTATATATTAACGAATTGCCTGTGGAGGTCAAGGATGGCACATTGCGTATCGGGTTGAAGTGTGACACTGCCGAGGGCGACTGCTGGTGCTGTTTCGATAACTTCGCGCTACGCTACTACGGAGCATCTGATACTGCCGTTGATGAAGTCAATGCAGAGAAGAACGATAAATATGATGTCTACACTGTGACGGGTATATGTGTAGGTAAAAATATGGATAAGTCTGCCATATCCCAACTGCCGGAAGGACTTTACGTAATAAATGGTCAGAAAACAATTATTACTCACAAATAATTTTTAATGCCATCAGAAATGAAGAAAACGAGTATTTTTGTGGGGCTCTTAGGGCTGTTGTCTTTGGCTTCTTGTGGAAGTAAAAGCGGGCACCAAGATGTGCCTGTCTATGATTTAGATGCTGCGACAAAAGCTCCGAGAATAGAGAAGTTGAAAGTAGGTGATGTCAGATTCACGGCTCTGGATACGGTCTCCAACGCAATGTTTGGAGAGCGTGCTACTATCGAAGGGATAATAGGTGATACCCTTATACTCAGGGATTATGGGGATGGTATCGACCGTCTTCTGCTTTTTAATCTACCCAATGGCAAATTGCTTGGCGAGATAAACCATATGGGGCAGGGACCGGGCGAATACACGTGGCTTGACAATGTTTATATTGATCGTAATGCGCAGGAGGTTGTGCTTAATACGCCTTATCCTGTTGCTCATAGATATACACTTTCTGATAGTCTGGTGACAACCTATCGTCATAATATGCCCATAACTAAGCAGCTAACCAAAGGCTCGTTGGAGAAAGGGATTAATTTCTATGAAGAGAACGAGGATGGGTTTATAATCCGTCAGGCAAATGGGGATTTCATCCAAACTGATTCGATTGTAGTAAACGACTATACGCTCGGGTATCTTAGTGGTCAGCTCGTTAATTTTGGAGATGAGGGAGCAATCACAATGGTTGATACCTTGTATGTTCTGAAGCCTGGACGACTTGAAAAGGCAGCTATTCTCAATAGAGGTGGTAAAACGATAACTCCGGAAATAGAGAAGGAGTTAAAAGGTATGCCTATAGACGACAGGAGGGAAAAACAGGGTGAATATATTAACTTGTTAGGAACTCTTATTCCTGAGGGTAATTTGGTTATGGTAGCTTTTTCATATGGTGCAGATGAAGCGATATATATGGATTTCTTCAGAAAAGATGACGGTGAGTTGCTCACTCATATCCCTATGCACTGGGGTGAGGATGAGGATACTAAAGGTATGGCAGTGGAGTATGAGGGTTCTACTCTCTATGTGCGACCTATGTTTGCACAAGATGGTCGCTGGTATGCCATAGTGCCCGAATCGCAGGTGCCGGGTGCCGATACAGATAGTAATGCAGCCATAATCAGCTTCACTCTTACAGAATAATTGAACTTCTACCGGAATAAATTGGAAATTACCAGACTTATCCAATCATAATAATATAATTTATAGGGGTAAGTTATAGAATATATACACAGGGTGCTGACTTCCGGAAGTCAGCACCCTGTGTATATTAAACTTATTGATTTTCTGCAAAATTACACAAAAACTATGATAAAAATAAGCAAAACCTACACAAATCCGATGATGCAAATTGGATAAATCCACACAAATCCGATGATTCACCTATCTTTATTGTACCAGCCTAAAAAAGAAATTTTTTTATTTTAGGTATTATTTTTTGGACAATGGGTGTTGAAATGAAGTGTACCCAAAAGTTCTTTGCCTAACTTTTGGGTACACTTCATTTCAACACCCCGCTGTATATGGGAAATAAGAATCAGTCGTTGAGGTAGTAGACGATTGAGGAGACCACGCGCACTTTCTTGAGGTAGGGGGTGTATTGGTCGCGGTCTTCGATTGAGAACTGAC
>CAMWTL010000165.1 GCA_947177145.1 uncultured Porphyromonadaceae bacterium | reverse complement strand
AGGATGTGTCTTCCCGCGACGAGGCTCTTATGTATCGTTCCTATGATTTCGATCTCGGTGGTGGTCACTGCCTTAACCAGTATCTCAAGGGTGGCAGAGGTTATACTCAGGAGTTTGCCAATGCTTTCCTTATGGAGAATGGTCTTCCCATCTATGCTGCCAACAGTGGCTACAAAGGTGATGACTTTGTTGGCGATACCAAAGAGGGTCGTGATTGGCGTTGGCGTCTCTTCATGAAGGCTCCCGGTGAGTATGTATATGAAGGCGACAAGCAGCGTATAGGCGAAGGCAAGAAGAATAAGAATGATGCCGAACTGAAGGCTCCGGCTCTTATCTCAGGTGGTGTTGACTTTACTACCTCTACCGGCTACAGCAAGGGTAAAGGCTTCGCTAAGGATGCTACTTGGACTAAGGGTGGTTGGGACCTTACCGCTGCAATTGTATATCGTAGTGCTGAGGCTTATCTTATCTACCTTGAGGCAGCTTGGGAGAAATATGGTGATAATCTCGATGCTGATGCATGGACTTACTGGGGCAAGCTTCGTAGCCGTGCCGGTCTTCCCGAGGATGCACAGGTGACAATCGCTGCTACTGACCTTGACAAAGAGGAGGAGTATACCCATGACTTCGGTCTCTATTCTGCCGGTCAGAGAATCACCTCTAAGGTGCTCTACAACATCCGCCGTGAGCGTCGCTGCGAATTTGTTGGCGAAGGTATGCGTTGGGATGACCTTATCCGCTGGCGTGCTCTCGACCAGCTCAAGACCAAGCCTTACTACCTCCACGGTTGCAAGATTTTCGGTCCTATGGAGGAATGGTTCACTCATAAGAGCGGTGCTCTTTCGAAGCTGAAATTCGATCAGGCAGACCCGAACAACAACAATGTATCTTCACCCACTGATGTTGATGGTGGCTTCAACGGTGATCCCGCTTACCTTTCACTTCTCCGCGTGTCTAATCGCAACGACTGGTATGAGAGTGGCTACAGCTGGCGTATGGCTCACTATCTTGATCCTATTGCCGAAGACCACTTCCTTGAGACATCACAGAATCCTGACTTCAGCGATTCTCCGATTTACCAAAATCCTTATTGGGGCACTACTCACGATACCCCTGCACAGCAGTAAAATCTAACTAAAATGCCAGCCGGGGATTTCGGTCTCCGGCTGACAAAAATAAACCACAATAATAACTAACTTTAATTTGTAAAGACAATGAAGAAGCTTTTACTTCTTGCAGCACTCGCTGCCTCTTCAATGGCTGTATCAGCTCAGGACGACGTTGTGAACATGGTCGTCAACGGCAATTTCGAGGCTCCCGGTTACGAGCAGGCTGTTCCCGGTGAGTACACTTGGTCACCTGTTGATACTTGGGAGGCTCTTTCTGTGCTTCCCGGTTGGACACTCTCTACAGGTGGTGTATGGAACGGTGTGATTTCTCTTATCACAGGTGAAGACAATGCCGGTGACGGTGATCTCCGTCCTGAGGAGGATACTAATACACTTCTTTTCAGAGGTTATGTGAATAACGGTTGGACGGATATAACTGCCTCTCAGATTGTAAAGAATCTGGTTCCGGGACGCAAGTATACTCTCGATTTTCTTCTCGCAGAAAGTCAGGGTCAAGCTGAAAAGTGGACTCCTGAACCGAACTATGGGTACAAAGTTAGCGAGGTGGATGGCGATAAAGCTGGAAAAGAAATCGTGGCTAAGACATTCACAGAGCAAAATGTAGATTTAGAACTCTATTCTGATGAATTCATTGCTCCTGCAGATGGACAAGTTTATCTCACCTTCTACCTTGCTAATAAGTATTATGATGACGAGGGCAGAGGTAACTATAAGACGGATCTCTGGATGGAACTCGACCTCGTTCGTATCTACTCTGAGGAGGGTGACGAAGAGGCTCCCGATTCTGCTGTTGCAGGTATCATCAACGATGCTGCTCCTGTTGAGCTTTACAACCTCCAGGGTGTTCGCGTAAATAAGGCTGACGCTAAGGGTATCTATATCCTCAAGCAGGGTAACAAATCTACTAAGGTAATTCTCTAATCTAAACCAATTGTTTCGTCGCCCTTCCCCGCCCACGGCATTCCTTGAGCGTGGAAGGGCGATTCTTTTAATCTAATATTAATCCACAACCCTACAATATCATGAAAGTGAATCTATTGACTTTAGGTCTGCTTGGAGCTATGGCTCTGCCGGCATGTTCCGTATGGGCAACTCCACTTATCACTCCCGAAGCAGGTAAATATTACCGTATACGCCATGTCAGCGGTCTTTATCTTACTGATGGACACTTCAACAGTGTGATTAAAGAGAAGGCAGACGACAATTCGCAGATTTTCCAATTTGTACCCGTAGCCGGCGAGGAGGGTGTCTATAATATCCAGCGTATGAGTTCGGGAATGTATTGCGGCTCTGACAATCGCTGGACCAGTACCGCTATCTCCCGCAGCATTCCTCTCTCTCAACACCGTATTGCCGTTGCCGAGTCTGATCCTGAATATGTGTTGCTTCAGAATGTGGGTATGAACTCACCCAAAAACTGTATGGGCACCGATAACACCACTGACGGCTCTGCCGTATACACTGACAAGACCGGATCAGACACAGCCAAGCATCTCTGGGTATTGGAGGAGGCTGAACTTTATCCCTCTGAAACCGAAACTCCGGTTGACTTCTATGCTGACAAGCAGCTTCCTGACGGTGATCCGCGTGCCGAGGCATATCCCGGTTATAAACTTGTGTTCGCTCAGGAATTCAGCGAGGACGGCGCACCTGACCACGAGATATGGAACTTTGAACAAGGTTTCTGTCGTAATCAGGAAGACCAATATTATAATGGCGATAAGAACTCTTACATACAGGATGGTGTCTTGGTAATCGAAGGCAAGTATGTGAAGGATGAGAAGATTCCCAATCCGAGATACGATCGCTTTAATAAGTCATGGCCGTCAAGTATCGGTAAATACCTTACCTGGACTTCCGGCTCTATGCAGACAAAAGGTTCTTGGGACGGTGGTTACACATGGAACTACGGTATTTATGAGGTACGTGCCAAAGTGCCTCAGTATGTAGGTAGCTGGCCCGCTATCTGGTCAACCGGTATGCAGTACGAATGGCCCTACGGTGGTGAGATTGACATTATGGAGTATTACGGAAATCGCATTCATGCCAATGTATGCTGGGGCAACGGCGGTCGCTGGAGCGGCAACTGGAACAGTGCCACCGTACACGACAACGATCTTGGCGAAGGCTGGGGCGACGAGTATCATATCTGGCGTATGGTATGGGATTATGACCATATGGAGCTTTGGTGTGATGATATACTTGTAAACAACATTGACCTGAATACTACTTATAACGCTATTCCTGATGGCGACTATGACCACGGTAACGGCTGCAATCCTTTCCGCGATGTTCGCCATATGCTTTGGCTCAACCTCGCACTCGGCGGTCAGAACGGTGGTTCGCTTGAGAACACCCCACGTCCTCTCCGCTATCTGATTGACTATGCACGTGTATATCAGAAGATCGGTACAGACGGAAAGGCTAAGTACAGTGTTGATGAGGTTATCTCAGAACCTAAGTTTTCCCTGAAAGATGGTGAGGAGGGTCCCACTACTTCTGTAGGTATGATCGGTGAGACAACCAGTGTGAATGTTCCTACTGCCATCTACAATCTCCAGGGCATGCGCCTTAACGCCACTGCTGATGAGTTGCGTGGCTCAGATCAGGTATATATCGTGGTAGAGAACGGCAAGAGCAAAAAGGTCTATTTTTAATCTCGGTATCCTTACACTTTAATAAAATATATTGTAATTTTGTAAATAATCCCGGCGGATGTCGGGATTATTTGTATTATATAAGGCAAAATTATGAAAGATAAAGTGATTGGGATACTTAGGGAGATACGTAAGGAGACTTTTGAGCGTGATGAGGCTTTGGCTCTGAGTCTGCTCAGTGCGTTGGCAGGGGAGAGTATGTTTCTTCTTGGCTTGCCGGGAGTTGGTAAGTCTATGATAGCCCGGAGACTGAAGAATGCGTTTAAAAATGCTACTGTGTTTGAATACCTTATGTCGCGTTTTTCCACTCCTGATGAGATTTTCGGTCCGGTGAGCATATCCAAGTTGAAAGATGAGGATTGCTATGAGCGTGTCACTACGGGGTATCTGCCGGAAGCGGAAGTAGTGTTTCTTGACGAGATTTGGAAAGCCGGACCTGCCATTCAAAATTCACTGCTTACAGTGCTCAATGAGAAGATTTATCTTAACGGCAATAGGGAGATGAGGTTGCCGTTGAAGGGTGTCATAGCGGCATCTAATGAATTGCCGGCAAAGGATGAGGGGCTTGAAGCACTGTGGGATCGTTTTATGATTCGCTATGTGGTTAATCCTATCGAGTCTCGCGAGAACTTCTTTAAGTTGATAAGTCCGGATGCTATGGATGAAGTGAAAGGGAAGAGTATAAGCCCAAGTGGGATTGAGACGGTTATTACGAATCACAAGGTTATTACTGATGTAAATACTATTACGAATGAGGAGTACTTCAAAATCCGGAACGAGAGCCGTAAGGTAAAAGTGCCTGATATTATTTTGGATACCCTTTATCGGATACGTGAGCGATTGAATGAGAAGATGTCGGAAAAAGACCTGGTTACGGGTGAGGTAAGTGAAGCGAATCGTCAATATTATGTGTCAGACAGACGGTGGAAGAAGGCTGTCGGGGTTATGCGTACCTCTGCTTATATAAATGGTAGGGATGAGCTGGATTTCAGTGACGTGTTGCTTCTATGCCATATTTTGTGGAATGAGGAAACGGGTATACCGGTGGTAAGGCAGATAGTGGCAGAGACAGTCGTGTCGGTATTGTTTAGAGAGGCGTTAGAACAATATAAAAGCTATAAACGTCATGCTACCCCGCAGAAGGTGAGTTCGGCACGTATTTATTCTCCTGATGGTAAACATTATATAATTCAAGTAGAGGGTGGACCTATGAAGATTGCCATCAGTGATTATGAGAAGATTATGAAGAGTCCGGCAGATATTTTCTTCGGGTCGGAAACGGCTGACGGGCGTGTAGTGTTAAGGCAACAGGGACAGTATGTGTTACGTTGGGCAAAGAAAGGCTCCATAAGTATCAATAACTTTATATATCCCCTGCGCACGGTTTCCGACGAGCAGTTAAATCCAAGTTTCCTTCAGGATTTAGGCGATTCGATGGGTAGCATAGCTAATCAGTTATACGCATTTATAAATAGTAATATTTTCCTTACATCATCCGAACTTCCAAAGTTCATACAAGCTGTTGTAGGGCTGTATAAGGAACGGTTTGATGGTGTAGAATAGCCTGATAAAGTCTGATAAGGGTATAATTTAAGAAGATAAGCATATGAAGAAGACGCATATCACTTATTTGCGTAGGGCTATCGGTATAGCTTCGGGCAAGGGGAAGAAATCGGAATTGCTGAAGCAGATTGACAGTATAAAAGGTGCTCAGACCCCGGTGTATCAGATGATACGCGACATTGTGTGCGACGCACGTTTTTACGGGGTTGTTGAGGACAAGGATTTTTGGAAAGATTACTCCATCGCTTCGATAAGCAGTTTTATCGACTCCCTGACGAATGAGGATTGGGACAGTGAAGAGGGGCGTACCGGAAAAAAGGAGGATTTCCTTAATTCTTGGTTGTCGGAGCATATGCTGCCGTTCACGGAGGGAGAAGAGGAGGAGATAGCCCGACGGCTTAAGATGATGCCTACGGGCGGGTCGCTTATGTTTGAGAATGAAACCATGGGAACGGCTAAGCATATGACGAGCGAATTTTCCTATGGATTCGGAATAAAGGATAAGACTAATGCTGACGATGCTCCTGAACCGGACGTACCGGATGACGTGAGGGAATTGCTTGAGGGGAGTGATGATGCTATGGAAGGGCTTCAAAGTGAGTGGCAGAAAAGAGAAGCTGAGTATATTAACAGTGTTGACTCTTCACTTATAGAATTGGCACGTAAGATTGGCAGATGCGGTGATGAGGCGCAGATGGTGAAAGGACGTTTTCAGCACGCATCGAAGAGCGACATCACAGGTGTAATGATGGGAAATGACCTTAACCGGTTGCTTCCCAATGAGATTGCGATGT
>CAMWTL010000164.1 GCA_947177145.1 uncultured Porphyromonadaceae bacterium | reverse complement strand
GTATGTTGACAACTGCATTTGGGGCGGAAAATAATGAAGCCACGGTGAAAATATTGGCTAAAAACCTCGCCGGTCGCCAAATCGTTTATCACCGAAGCCATAACGGTGTTTATCTTACCACCTTCACACCCGTCGAGCTTACAGCCGACAGCACTTTCACTCTCACCCTACCAACTGAGAGTGTAGAGCGGGTGAATATTCTGGCAAGAGATCCTAACAACCAACTGCCTTATGTATACCAGACTTTTTATGCACTTCCGGGTGTTACCGAAGTAATCATTGATCCGCTTGCCGAAGAAAACGTAGTCGTAGTTCCACCTACAGGAAACAGTCTTGATGCTAAGGCAGCACAAAGCGCAGACAATCTGTATGACTTATGGTTCCGTTTAGCTACCGGACGCAAAGACAAACTTGGCTTATGGGCAGATAGTATCCCTTCTACTGTCAGTACAAAACTTAACGCATACGCCGACAGCATTAATCAGGCATATACCGGGGCAAGTGCAGAGATACGGCAAGCTTTAGAAAACGATACACGCCTTGAGAACCTTATGGTTTATAGTCAATGTACCTATCTTGCCGGAAAGAAAGGAGACGCAGAGGCGTGGAAGCAGGAATTAGGACGCATCCGAAATGAGATTAATATGTCAGATCCGGCAAATGCCCGTAATCCATTTTTTGCTCAACACATTGTTAATGATTTCTATTTCAAAGACAATTTCCCTGACGGCGATTTTCCACAAGACATAACACCCGACTCACTTCTCCAACTGAAAACTGATTATTTCTTAAACACCCTAAGTGGCAAGGCTGCCGAATCTGCTTTAGGTACAATGCTATATGAGGACGGTGCAATAGGCAAATTTTCACCGGGAATGCCGGCTCTTACCGAACAGTTCAAGAAACTGTTTCCCGAAAGTGGACTAATTCCCCTACTTGATGAAAAAGTCAGAGACAATATTGCTTTTAACCACCCCAACCCGTCGGACGAAATAGTCTTTCTTAATAACACGGACCTTAAAAATCTTTCTGACCTTTTAGCACCCTACAAAGGCAAGCCTATACTTATTGATCTCTGGGCTACATGGTGTGGCCCGTGTCGTGAAAGCTTTGCCCACATAGAGCCAATTCAAAAATATGCAGAGGAAAACGGCATCCAACTTCTATACATATCTATTGATGATCAACCCAACATTGAAAATCAGTGGAAGCGTATGGCTAATTATTATAATTTGAAAGGTCACCATGTGCTCATCAACCCTGATCTACGCCCGGAGATATTCTCAACATTCGGTACAAATGGCTCGCTTACTATCCCACAGTTAGCTATCGTCAATCGTGATGGTGAAATCACAGTCTGCCCACAGTCTATAGCCACAACTGTCGACTTCACGCCTCTCCGCAATCTTCTGGAGCAGGTAAAATAATTATGGAAATCACATTATATGTCAGGATAGTTATTTGAACAATCTCTTTACAAAGTCATGGAGTTGCTGACGCCAGAATTGCCATTCATGACCCCAAGGACCGTCATAGAATTCATATCTGATTCCCTTTTTATCGAGTTGCTTTATGAAGTTTAAGTGTCCTTGATAACGGTTATCCTTTGTACCACACGATACCCACAATAATTCAAGGGAATCATTCACCTTTTGATAATCGTTTGACAAACCCGGAATGTACCGATCATAGTCAAATTTATCATCACTCAGAATCCCAGAGCTGAACTCTCCGACAACACTGAATTTATCAAGATTTCTAAGTCCAATAACAAAGGATTGTCCACCACCCATTGATAATCCGGCTATTGCTCTATGATCCTTATCTGTAGCAACATTATATCTCTTCTCTGTAAAGGGAATAATGTAATCTACCAATTCCTTTTCAAGAGCGGAGATTCCCTCCGGAGTGCTTCCACTTGACCATGAGCCGTCAATCAGTCCGTTGGACATTACCACATACATCGGCACGGCTTCTCCACCTGAAATGAGATTATCCAAGATTACGGCAGCTTTTCCATCCTTAACCCAGCTGTCTTCACTGTCACCTCCTCCATGTCTTAAGTATAGGACAGGATATTGCTTATCCGGATTCTCAATGGCAGCCGCAGGCACATATATATTCATGGCTCTCATTTTATTGATTATCGGAGAGAAATACCTGATATTATGCACTTCTCCCATCCGGCTCCCGGACAGTTCATCGAACCGGGGATTGTCCTTACCCGGCACCTCCACAATACTGCCATAAACTGTAGTTCCAGCCTTAATTACCGGATTCTCAGGGTCAATTATCTCTAAACCGTCAACTTTAAATTTATACTGGTATACTCTGGGGTCTACGGCTGGCACATTCACACTCCAAATACCTTTATCATCAACCGACATTGGGTATTCATTGACATCCCATTCGTCTAATAACAGCACAACTGAATCTGCGCTTGGAGCTTTCAGTCTAAACGTCAACGAGCCGTCTTTATGAACCACAGGAAAGAACGGTGGCTCAGCCGGTTTCCACCATCCCTCTGTTGAAAAAGTATTCACTTGCGCTTTTGCCGACGCCGACACGCTTAAAAAACAAGCTAAAATAAGAATTATCTTTATGCGTTCCATATAATTTTTTTATGCTTCCCATATGTATGTCGCTACAGAACCGGGAGTTATATTGAGTTCTACAAATTTACCATTATATTGAATATAGAGTTTCCTCCGTGACCATGAATCATTTGCGACGACAAGCACTATCTTACTTTCAGGCGTGAGGAAAGCTACATTGGGCAATACATTTGAATGTTCGATTACATTTGCTCTAAACACTCTTGGAGCCTGCTCATCCTCACATAATGCGATTGTCCTATCCCACGGAGCCGTAGAAGAAATTCTTACAGAGCCTACAGGCA
Organism: uncultured Porphyromonadaceae bacterium; assembly: GCA_947177145.1. GTDB lineage: Bacteria > Bacteroidota > Bacteroidia > Bacteroidales > Muribaculaceae > Lepagella. Next base: position 3,284 of record CAMWTL010000164.1, on the reverse strand, counting down.
CAAACTTTGAGGCATGGGCAATAACATAGTAGGCTATATTTCGTGAGGTAACTGAATCACCGTCAATTGTGACTGCTCCCTGACACATAGTACATCCTCCATTATCTGTATGAGGTTCATTCTCAGAATTGGCTGCCAGATTCCAAAGTACCACATTCCTGCTCCAATTTCGTGTGATACCTATAATCAGGCGTGCCACAGCGGGAGCTATGGCCATCTCCTTATCAGCAGGATTATTAATTGTCATTTGTTCTGTAAAGTAGACATGCTTATCAGGTCGACTTTCATGCACGAAGCTCATCGCACTTAGATCGCCCCTATAATTATGGAAAGCACTTCCGACCACATATTTCGCTGCAGCAGGATCATTGTAGATAGTAAGAGGATAGTCCGGACGGTCAGTATTGTGATCAAAGATTATTATTTTTGTTTCGATTCCTGACTTAACAAATAATGGACCGAGATAATTCTTTATAAATTCGGCTTGTTCATCAGGAGTCCAAGGCATACTTGGGGTATTGCCGGAATTTAATGATTCATTTTGTATTGTGACCGCTCTCACGTTAATGCCATGTTGTTTCATCTCCTCAACGTATCTCACAAAATATCTCGCATATACGTCATAACAGTCTTTACGCAATTTACCTCCATGACTATCCCCGTTAGTCTTCATCCATGCCGGTGCCGACCAGGGAGAAGATATTATTTCAATATCAGGATTTATCTTAAGAATCTCTTTCATAACAGGTATGACATCCTTTAAATCTTGAGCCAACGAAAAATGTTTCAGCTCAAAATCAGCTTCTCCCACCGGCATATCGTCATAGGAAAAAACAAAACTGTTGAGATCTGACGCTCCAAGAGTCAGCCTTATGCAGCTTATGCCTATGCCCTCAGAAGAGTCAAAAAGTTCCCTGAGCAATTTGTATCTTTCAGGTTCACTCATAGCTATAATATGCTGGGCACTACCTCCCGTAAGTGCGAATCCAAAACCCTCTATCGGTTGAAATCGCTGCTGAGGATCCACGACTATATAATTCTGTCTGTCGTTCTTATCAATAGAGAATACAGAAGTTTCTGGCTGTTCTTTCAGAAGTTCTGACTTGTCAGCTTTGGTGACAAACGATTCGATAGTCTGTGCAGATACCCAAAGTAAAGGAGTCGTAACCGAAAAAAAGATTGCCATCAATCTTAATTTGTCTGTTAGATCTAAATTTAGTCTCATTAATCTTACTTTAAAATTCTAAAATTTTCTGTTTTTCAACGTTATAGCCCTCTACGAATAACGATGTTCCGGTAAAGTCACCACACTCTACCCTTAGACTACGTTTTTCACCGGGTAACAGATTTATATAACCATCGTCGAAATAGGCAGGGAGCACCACCTCTCCTGTGTCGTTACGTCTAACATTAAATTTGAGTGACATACCAGCTATGTGACTCGGATTGAACACCTCAAACACTCGTTGATTACCGTCTGAACTTAACAGGTTGGCTTCAAGTTTAACCTGAGGCAGAGAATTCAACTCCCGGAAATCATCAATATCATTCACCAAATAATCATTGTTTATAACGGTGTTATCCGGAAGAAGGAGTTCTAACCGTTCCACAATACATTTGTCGCCATGGTAAGAAGGTAATGACAGCACATTCCTTTTAGAATTGCCGGCTACATTTTCCACCTCTACCTCTTTTGACCACAACTTATTACCCCTTAAATCCCAGCGTGAAGCTCTCACTTTCACATTCTCTAAGTCCTGCAAAGAGGTGTTTATTATTGCTACGTTACCATCTTGGGGATTACGCTGGATATGTAACGGCTCACACGCTTTCTTACTTCCAAAATAGGCACCCGGTGTCTCAAAATCCCAAGAATAGGTCTGCCACTCCACACTTGGCCACGCGGGATGGCTCATCCATAGGAGCACACCGGTAGTGGAATCCCACATATGGCTATTCCAAGACTCAAAAATTGCCTTATAGCGGTCGTAATTCACTATCTGTGCTTTCTTACAAAATTCAGCCATAGATTCCGACTTGCCAAATTTCTTGTCAATCGCATTGCAGTATTCAGGCAACCCTTTATGAAGATCATGGTAATACCATGTGTCACTGATTGGCCAACGTTCTGACTCCGGAATAAACTTCTCCATACTCTCAGCCGTGGGAATGGAAGGAGCTCCAACCTCAGTTGAAAATCCACGAGCACGATTAATATAGTAATCATTTATATCTTCCAAATGATGCCACGGTCCGCTGGTGCGCAGATTCATATATCTCGAATTGGGATTATAATGTCTCGTTCCATCCTCGGTGGTGACTATCTCCACAAGAGCATTGTTAAGAGAGGTAGGGGCATATCCCTCATTTCGAGGGCACCACACGGCAATTGAGGGATGGTTACGAAATCTTCTTACGGTCTCTCGTGCATTATCGATGAAAAGCTTTTCATCATTCACATTCTGATTCACACCCTCTGTTGAAAGCCAAAAATCATTCCATACCAACATTCCATATTCGTCACAGAGAGTATAAAACAATTCTTCGGTTGATTCGCCTGTCCAATTCCTGATCATATTGAATCCTGCATCTTTATGCAGACGGAAAGCCGGTTCTAACCTTTCACCAGTCGCCCTCTTCAGCCCATCATCCATACCCCAGTTACCTCCACGGCAAAATATCCTCTGGCCGTTGCATTTTACGACAAGATAGGGTGATACGGAATCATCTGGAATTACTTTCAACTTACTTATATCAGTCTCAGGGAAAAATTTTGCTATCACTGTCCCAGCCTCATTCGTCTGGTGTTCAGGCACAGAAGAGAAAGGAATCATACCATTCTGTCTGTCATTTGTAGGGGAATAGTCTATTCTCAATTCTTCACCTTCCTGTGTGGCAACACTCAATTCGTAGCTCAATTCTCTGACTCCAAATGGAACTGTCACAAAATCGGATAGTTTTTCACCATCCCTCAGAGACACTTGCAGGGTATACATATTCTGTTCTCCGTAACCGTTAGGCCACCACAGTTTCGGACATTCCATTCTCAATGCCGAAACTTCCTGCGGAGTCAGATGCAGAGTCTTTCTTTCCAAAGGCTCTAACGTCACCGGAAATTCAAATGAAACCTCATCATCTATCTTACAATTCAAAGCGACTGTCTTACACTGTCCGGAATGATTAACCACATCCAAAGTAAGCAAAACATCAGCGTAGTCCAAAGAGGGCAACGGTAGATCCGTCACAATTTTAGGGTCTGTAACAGTAACCTCATCAGTATATTT